>JAOZKZ010000044.1 GCA_029935075.1 Campylobacterales bacterium | reverse complement strand
TAGAAAAACTTCAAGAGAAAATAGCTAAAATGCACGACTTTAAATTAACAAACCATCTGATGCAACTCTACGGAATCTGCAAAAAATGTCAAACCCACTAGGAGAGATAATTGATTTTCGACAACCAATATGAACTACAAAGAATAGAAAAAGCTAACCAACTAAAAGAGCTAGGACACCAACCGTATCCACACAACATCACAAAAGATACAACAACAGCAGAATTTAAAGCAAAATTCTCTGAAGTAACTGATAGAGATGAAACTCAAAATGCAACATTAAGCGGAAGAATAAAGTTTCTACGAATTATGGGAAAAGCAGCTTTTGTCAAGATAGAGGATGACCGCGGATTAATTCAAATTTATGTCTCAAGAGATAATCTTCCAGAGGGTTTTTACAACACTGTTTTTAAAAAACTCATAGAAGTTGGAGATATTATCACCGTTGAAGGTTATCCCTTTGTTACTAAAACAGGAGAACTTTCTGTACATGTCACAAAACTAAATCTTGCAACAAAATCTATAAAACCACTTCCAGAGAAGTTTCATGGCTTAACAGATATAGAGCTAAGATATAGACAACGATACCTTGATATGATTATGAATCCTGATGTAAAAGAGAACTTTAGAGCAAGAAGTAACATCGTAAGTATTACAAGAAGATTTTTTGAAGACAAAGGCTTTTTAGAAGTTGAAACTCCCATGATGCACCCCATAGCTGGTGGAGCAAATGCTAAACCTTTTGTCACACATCACAATGCTTTAGGGATAGAGAGATTTTTAAGAATTGCACCAGAGCTTTACCTTAAACGACTTGTAGTTGGTGGTTTTGAAGCGGTATTTGAAATCAACAGAAACTTTAGAAATGAGGGAATGGATCAAACGCATAATCCTGAGTTTACCATGCTTGAGTTTTACTGGGCATATCATAACTTTGAAGATTTGATGAAACTTACTGAAGATTTGTTTGAGAAACTTATCAAAGATTTAAGCTTAGAGACAAAACTTCCTTTTGGGGATATGGAAATTGACTATTCTACTCCATTTGCAAAGATAAAATGGGAAGATGCACTTGTTGATATTGCAGGCGTGAAAAAGGAAGATGTAAGAGATTCAGATGCATTGATTGCATTTTTAGAATCCAATGATGTAAAATTTGATAAAAAACTTCCTTTGGCAAAACTTCAAGAAGAGATATTTGACGAGTTTGTTGAGAAAAAGTTAATCAATCCAACATTTTTAACACACTATCCAATAGATATAAGCCCACTTGCCAGACGAAATGATGAGGATCCACAAATCGCAGATAGATTTGAATTTTTTGCAGCAGGGCAAGAGATAGCAAACGGCTTTAACGAACTAAATGACCCGATTGATCAATATGAAAGATTTGCTAAGCAGATGGAACATAAAGATGGTGGAGATGATGAGGCACATGAAATGGACGAAGACTATTGTCATGCCTTAGGTTATGGATTGCCGCCAACAGCTGGACAAGGTATTGGTATAGATAGGCTTGTTATGCTTTTAACAAACCAACAGTCAATTCGTGATGTTATACTATTTCCAGCAATGAAACCAATAAAAAAACAAGATGAAAATGAAGAAGAGGAAAAATAAGTGAATTTTTTAGAAAAAGATGATCCAAAAGTATATGAGATTTTACAAAACGAATTACAAAGACAGACTGACCATTTAGAGATGATTGCGAGTGAGAACTTTACCTCTCCTGCTGTTATGGAAGCGATGGGAAGTATCTTTACAAACAAATATGCAGAGGGTTATCCCTATAAAAGATATTATGGCGGATGTGAATTTGCAGATCAAGTTGAGCAGTTAGCAATAGATCGTGCGTGTGAGCTTTTTGATTGCAAATTTGCAAATGTACAACCGCACTCTGGAAGTCAAGCAAACCAAGGTGTTTATCAAGCTCTTTTAAAACCATTTGACAAAATCCTTGGCATGGATTTAAGCCATGGTGGGCACTTAACACATGGTTCAAAAGTTAGTTCATCGGGTAAAACATACTCTAGCTTCTTTTATGGAGTAGAGATGGATGGTCGTATCAATTATGAAAGAGTTTTAGATATCGCAAAAATTGTAAAACCAAAGATGATAATCTGTGGTGCAAGTGCATATCCTAGAGAGATTGACTTTAAAAAATTTAGAGAAATTGCTGATGAAGTGGGTGCTATTTTATTTGCCGATATCGCTCATATCGCTGGACTTGTAGCAGCTGGCGAGCACCCTAGTCCATTCCCATACTGTGATGTTGTGACAACCACTACGCACAAGACTTTAAGAGGTCCTCGTGGTGGAATGATTATGACAAATGATGAAGATCTTGCTAAAAAGATTAACTCTGCAATTTTCCCAGGAATCCAAGGTGGACCGTTGGTTCATGTGATTGCGGGTAAAGCAGTTGGATTTGGCGAAAATCTACAACCTGAGTGGAAAGATTATGCAAAAGATGTAAAAGCAAATGCTAAAGTGCTTTCAGATGTTCTTATCAAAAGAGGTTATGATGTAGTAAGTGGTGGTACAGATAACCATCTTGTACTTGTCTCATTTTTAGATAAAAGCTTTAGTGGAAAAGAAGCTGATGCGGCTCTTGGAGATGCAGGAATTACTGTAAATAAAAACACAGTTCCAGGAGAGACAAGAAGTCCTTTTGTGACAAGCGGTATCCGTATCGGAAGTCCAGCTCTTACCGCTCGCGGAATGAAAACAAAAGAGTTTGAAATCATTGCTGGAAAAATAGCTGATGTGTTAGATAACATCGAAGACTCAACACTTCATGCAAAGATAAAAGATGAAATGAAAGAACTCGCTAGTGGTTTTGTAATTTACAACCAAGCAATTTATTAAAGGAGCACCTTGTGTATAGCGTTGATATATCACTTATAAAAATGGTTACAGACCACTATTGGATCAAACAAGATAAGATTGTCAACAAACTAAATCACAAAGGAAAAATGTACTTTGATAAGTACGAGAGAGTAGATTCTACGCTCTCTCGCTCAATTATGAATGACCATGATGATGGAAAGATTATGGTTGCTCACTCTATCATCAACTCTAGAGACAAAGTAGAAAATATTGTATTTGACTACAATGGAAGAAATCCAGAAAAATTTTGGCACCGTGCACAACTTATGCTTCGCGAAGAGGGATTTTTAAACTTTACTGCATATGAGAGTAAGACCACTGGTCACTTACATCTCTATGTTCATAAAGGTCATACAACACTTCAAGAAGCTTATCAACTCTCCAAGACCTTATCTGCAAAACTAGCAATGAAATTACCTCGTGAATGGAAAATGTTCCCCAACCAAGATATACCGAGAGAATTTAATATTTTAAACTTACCCATAAAAATTTATGCCAAAGAGCGTGGTGCTTCTTGGGCAAAACATATGTAAAAATTGCTAAAATAAGTAAAAATATATTGCATTTTGCACAACATAAGGAAAATAGATGGAAGATAAACTAGAAAAGTTAAAAAAGAAAAATGATTTAAGTGATATTATTTTGGAAAAAGATAGCTCTAACGGTGATAATATTAAAAAACTCCTGCTTCTTGCTGCTTCTTTAGTATTACTTTTTTTGATTATTCTTATCGGCATGAAAATGTTTAACAGTTCAAATATCTCTCCAAGTGAAAACTTAGCAAGTGTGGGAGAAAGTATAGAAGATACAGGTGATTCATTAGTCAATAGTGCAAGCAATACACTTGATGATACAAATGATGATACAAATGATGCACTCTTTAAAAAAGAGGCTATTATCGATGAAAGCTCAGAAACAGATTTAAAATTTGAAGAGATGGTTCGAAAACTTAAACAACAAGATGCACTAGAGAACCAAACTACTGCTAAAGATATTGACACAGACCTCAGTTCAATTGTTGATGAACCTAAAGAGATAGTAAGTACAGTAAGAGAGAATGTTGTTGATAAAATCAGAGAGATCACGCCTCAACCAATACAAAAAACCATACCAAAATCTCCGGCAAGAGTACAAGAGATTATTCAAACAGTGACACCAACTGTTGTTACAACTACAGCACCTGCACCAAAAATCATCAAAACACAAGAACCAAGAGAAGTGATTATCTCTTCTCAAAATAATTATACACCTTCCCCTACTCCTATCTCATCGATGAGTGGATATTTTATCCAAGTGGGAGCAACTGCAAAATCATTTCCTGACAGTAGATTTCTTCAAAAAATTAAAAATAATGGTTTTGATTATATCGTACATAAAGTGATGGTTAAAGGAAAAAATATCAAAAAAGTACTTGTTGGTCCTTATGGATCAAGAGCAGAAGCTAGAAATGATTTAAGTAGTGTTCAAACAACAATAAATCCAAGTGCCTATATCTATAGGATAAAATAGTTGATTACCTATCGCCAGCTACTTTTTGACCAACTTACACCTATCTCAATTTATACCAAACTAAAGGAGAAGTTCCCAAAAGAGCTCTCTTTTTTGTTTGAAAGTGCTATAAATTCTGAAGATGGAAACTTTAGCTTTATTTTTATAGGTGTAAATGAGCGTATATCTTATAAAGATGGAATAACTTTATTTACAGATAAATTTAATAAAACAGAAGAGCTCTCACAATCTCCATTTGAATATTTAAAAGCATACTACAACGATATAGATACCACTCCATATAAGGAGCTCTCACAAAAGTTAAATATTGGATATATTGATGGGTTTGTAGGATTTATCGGATATGATGCCGTAAAGATATTTGAACCAACGCTAAAAAAACATATGGATGATTTAAAAGATGAGCTAAACACACCTGACCTAGATCTTATTCGTCCTAAACTTGTTTTAGCATTTTCACATAAAACAAATAAATTGACACTAATTTCACACCATGAAAGCTTTACAAATGAACTTGATAATTTGATCAAGTATCTGCAAGAACCCTATACATGTAAAGCCATTCAAAAAAATCCTATTGATTTGAATCGTGGATCATTCGCCTTTAGTAAAGATCAATTTTTTGAGATGATCTATAAATCAAAAGAGATGATAAAAAGTGGTGATGTATTTCAAATACTCATGGCAAACAGGTTCACACAACATGCCAACATCGATACACTCTCATTCTATAGAGTATTAAGGAGCCAAAATCCTTCTCCTTATATGTTTTTATTGGAGTATGAAGATTTTGCAATTGTTGGAAGTTCTCCAGAAGTCATGGTAGGACTAAGTGAAAGACATATTTTATTGAGACCCATCGCAGGAACAAGACGACGAGGACAAACGATAGAGCGTGATGAAGAACTAGCCCAAGAGATGCTTGATGATGAAAAAGAGTGTGCAGAACATCTTATGCTTGTAGATTTAGGTAGAAATGATGTGGGTAGAGTTGCCAAAACGGGAACAGTTAAAGTAACCGAGATGATGCGGGTTGAGCGTTACTCACATGTGATGCATATGGTAAGCGATATAGATGCTATATTAGATGATAGCTATGACATGTTTGACCTCTTTGCAGCAACATTTACAGCAGGAACTATGACAGGAGCACCAAAGATAAGAGCAATGGAACTTATAGCTGATTTTGAAGGTATCAAAAGAGGTTTTTATAGTGGTGCTGTTGGTTATTTTGGATTTGATGGAAACATGGATAGTGCTATTGCTATACGAACGGCTTGGAAAAATGATGAAAAGATTGTCTTTCAAGCAGGTGCAGGAATCGTTGCAGATAGCCAAAAAGAGCTAGAGTACCTTGAAGTGGACAATAAGTTGGGTGCGATGATGAGTACCCTAAAAGAGTTAAAACTTGAAGAGTAAAAAATTTACTATATTTGGCAATCCAGTTGAACACTCTATCTCTCCAAAAATGCATACATTTGCCATAGATGGACTAAAACTTGATGCCTCGTATACTAAAACTCTCATAGAAGATGCTTGTAAAATACCAACTGAATTTTTAGAAAACTTTGATGGAGCAAATGTAACCGTTCCACATAAAGAATCTGCATATGCCATGTGTGATGAAGTTAGAGGCGTTGCAAAGGAAATAAAAGCGGTAAATACCCTTATCAATGAAAATGGTAGCATGATAGGCTACAACACGGATGCAGCTGGGTTTTTAAAATCCATGGAATCATTTGGAGAAATCAAAAATGTTTTAATCCTTGGTGCTGGAGGAACAGCAAAAGCACTTGGAGTTATTTTTAAACAAAAGGGAATGCATGTTACAGTTTTAAACCGATCAGTTAATCGTTTGGATTTTTTTAAAAAACTAAATATTGAAGCTTTTTCATGGGACGATTTTAAATTATCAAATTATGACCTTGTTGTCAACACCACTTCTGCAGGATTGCAAGAGGATTCTTTACCCATAAAAGAAGATGTTATGAGAGATATTTTTTCAAATACAAAATTTGCAGCAGATGTTATCTACAACAAAGTGACTCCATTTTTAAAACTTGCAAATGAGTTGAACTTACCAAATAAAGACGGAGCAGATATGCTTTTGTATCAAGGAGTGTTAGCATTTAATCTTTTTTATGAAAATGCTTTTGAAGAGAGTGATATTACGAAGTTTATGAAGAAAGCCTTTAATTAATACTTTTGTTTTTGAGGTATTACTCCTCGAACCCCGCCTTTTGGGTTTTCCATATCTCCAAATCTTCTAGGCATCAGATGCACATGCACATGAAAAATACTTTGTCCAGCATCTTTACCAATATTAATACCAACATTAAAACCTGTAATTGTATCATCTAGTTTTTGTAATTTATTTTTTTGAGAAAAAAGCAACTTATTTATAGCATCAACTTCTGCTTTAGTCAATTCAAAATAATCTGAAACATGTCGTTTAGGGATGATAAGAATATGATATTTAGTTACAGGAAATCCATCATAAAAGGCAAGAGCTAAATCGTTACTTTCTAAAACCTCTTTATCTGCTGGTAAATTACAAAATACGCAACTACCCAAATTTAAAACCTACACCTTCTAAATCTTCTACAATATTACTTAAACATTTTTCCCTTGTACAGTTATCATGACCTGCATTTATCTCTGGAATAAAATATATATCTTTATCAGAATTAACAAAAAGTTTAGCAAGAAGCTTTAAAAATTTATTTTTCATGGACTCATTATTATTAAAATAGTCGTTTAAATCACCTCTATGTGAGCTACCTCCCACTTGACCCCAAATATGAAAAGCATCTACATTGTGTTTAAAACCATCAATACTATTCATCACTTGTTCCAATTTCTTAATATCTGTACGAGCTTCTTCAAAATTAAATAGCTGAGGAAAATCTAAAATAAGTTTTAAATTAAGTTTATCATCATCAATAATTTTCGAAAATGATTGAAAATTATCAATTCCAGATAGTCCAAAACCATTCCTATTTTCAATTAAGATTTTAGATTTAATATTATTACTTTGTAGTTCATTATAAAATATTTTATATCGTTCAGAAAAATTTGAAAATTCATTTATTCTAGGTGGATGTATCTCTATAATATGAGGATGCTTCCCATCAAATAATCCTATCAGAAACTGAGCAAATTCTTCAGCCCATTTTTCACTAGTCCATAGCCTTGGAACTCCTCTATTAGTACTAGATGAAATAATTTCTGGAAATGACTGTATAATATCCGTATCAAATCTTCTTAAGCCTGCCGCATATTCTGTATGTAGTGAAAATTTATCGTCTTTTAAGTCAGAAGACAAAAATTCAATATCAAAATGCCCTGCTACTTCTTTTATAGTTGGCTTGATATGAATTGGATAATTTAAATTATGATATTTAATGGGTATTAGGTGCATAATATGATTCTAGCATCTATCTACTTATTTCAAAGTAAATAGACACATAAAAATTATTTCTTAACTACAGCCACATCCACCATCTTCACAATGTTCTGCTCCACCACCAACTTGACCACTACTAATTTCATCAGCAGTTGCTTCTCTAATATCTACGATTGTTACGGCAAATGTAAGGTCACGACCAGCTAATGGATGGTTATAATCAACTGTTACACCCTCATCATTAAACTCTTTAACTGTTACAGTTATAGTCTCACCATTTTCACCTTGACCATAAAGCTGCATACCTACAGCCAACTCAATATCAGCAAACTGCTCTGCAGGAACTGTATCAACAGCCTCTGGGTTCATCTCACCATAAGCATCAGCAGAAGCCACACTTATCTCAGCACTTTCACCTTTTTCCATTTTTAAAAGTTCACTCTCTAAACCAGGTATAACATGTCCTTTACCTGTGATAAACTCTAAAGGTGCTTGACCTTTATTTGAATCAATTATATCACTCTGTCCAGACTCAACCAACTCATACTCTATCGATACTACACTATTTTCAGCTATTGCCATAATTCATTTCCTTGTTTTGTTTTAAAAATGTCATTTTATCTAAACAAACTTAGTTAAAATGCTTTTGAGCTATATCAGCTTCTGATGAATTTGGATAAGAAGATAAAAGTGCATTTAAAAACTTCTCTTTATTTTCATCATCATTTAACTTTTCAAAAGATATGCCAGTATGCAGTAATAGTGTAGGCATGTAAGAGGCTTTATCATAGTAACCTACACTCTTCTTATAATAAACAATTGCATCTGAATATCGCTTTTTATAGTAAGAAATCTCACCTAGATAATAGTTTGTTGTTGCTGGCTTATAACTTTTTTCAGCCAACTCCACAAACAGAGGAAAAGATTTTGTGTAATATTTTTTTCTGTACATAGCAACAGCACTTTTAAGTTTTTCAGAGTTGCTTAATTTTGATTTATTTTTGGAACTTTTGCTAGAAGCTTTACTAGTTACTTTTTTTTTTTAAATTCTACTAGAAAGTTCATCAACCGTAACATAATTTCCATTTATCTTGTCAATCATGCCACTTAGCTTTTTCAGAACTTCATTTATCTTCTCATAATTTTCACTCTGAGTTCGTTTTAATTCAGATATATCATTTTTAATAGTTGATATCTCATCATCAGAAGCTTGGGAGGATTGCTCATTTAATTCATTTATTCTTTGACCTGTTTTTCCCAGCTTTGAACTTATAGAGTCAACAACACTTCTCATGCCCTCAATCTGCTCGGTAAGTTCAGATATCTTTTGATCTTGGTATCTAATCTGTTTCTTATTTTGAAAAATAATCTTTTCACTTTCACTTAAACCATATGGATTATCACTATCCAAATTACCTGCTCCAAAAGCAGAAGTTTCAGCACTATAAAGTGATAGAGTACAGAGTGTTAATACGATATATTTTTTTATCATTCTTTAAGCCCTATGGGAAAAGTTTAAAATCAACTCTTCTATTTTGTTGCCAGCATCCAGCATTATGCTCACTACAAAGTGGTGTACTCTCTCCGTAACTTGTAAGCGACATACGACTTTCACTAATACCTGAACGCGCCAATGAATCTTTTACACTCTTAGCCCTTTTTAGACCTAGTGCATAGTTATACTCATCAGTACCCCACTCATCACAATTACCCTCAATTTTTATTACGAGGTCACTTGCAAGATCACCATTAAATATACTTGTATTTTGAGCAATTTTACTCATTTCACCATCAGATAATCTATAGCTATCGGTTGCAAAGTAGACTGATTGAACCTCATTTTGCACAGCACCTATACGCTCATCTTGTGAATTATAAGAGGTATCACTATCCATAGTAGCCATTTGGTTAAGTTGATTGTCATTCGCAACCGAAGAACCTACATTGTCATTGTTGTATCCTGAATCAAGTACTGGTATTGAAGCATCCATTTCTGGTAATTTTTGAGAACAACCTGAAAGCAGTACAATTGCTAAGGCGAATGATATCATAGTAATATTTTTCATCGCTCTTCCTTTATTTTAGTTTTAAAAATTCTAACATTATATACTTTAACATATTTAAGATAAATACTGTTACCAATCAATAGATTGAATTTTCCCAGCACTAAGCGGGAATAAAAAGCTCTTATTTGCATTAAGTCTTAACACACCCAATGCACTCTTATTTCCTATATATTTTATAAATATAACCGTTTGACCATCATCCGCAAATCGTGGAAACATGTTCTTCCCACTCGTAGTTAATTTTCGTATAAAATCAGTCTGAGTAGAAATCAGATAAAGATTAAAAGTATTTTTTCCAAATGAGTTTTTACCTTCACGACTAGCGTAGACGATATACTTACCATGAGAAGAGCATGAGCTATTGTTTTTCCCATGATAAATCATCTGCTCTACTTTACTTCCATTGATACTTTTTGAAAAAACATTGGGATAACCAAGTCTTTCAGATATAAAAACAATATTTTGGTCATTGTCAACAAATGAACCTCCAACATCAATACCGCCATATTTAGTGAGTCGTTTTTTACTGCCATTGGATGTATTGTAAAGATAGATATCAGGCTGATCATTTGGTGCCATGGTAATCAAAAGCTTTGTCCCATCATCACTTACATCAGAGCAAACTATCATCCCCTCACTTGAAGCAATTTTACGCTTTGCTCCTGTAAAAATATCGACATGATACAAAGTAGGCTGAAAACCGTTATATGAAGTATAATAAAATGAATCCTGCTTCGAATTTGCCCACTTAGGAAAGATATTTAATCCACCCGTTACAATCACTTTTTTAAATGTCAAAGTATAATCTGCAACAACAACTTCACTTTTACCAGGCTGCGTATATCTTGCAAATATTACATAATTTTTCATCCATGAAATAGAAGGAGCACCAAAATAGTCATTAACATCTATTGCGACATTATGTGCTAAAAATGGATATCTTTTGGCTTTAGATATCGAATAAAATTTCTCATATAAAACATCACCATTTTTTGCATTGACAAGTTTAGAACTTGCCATAAATTTGCCAGATGAATGTTGCTCTATTTTACATTTTACAATCAGTTCAACTCCACTCTTTGCTAATCTAACTGTTCCATCATTGCTAACATAATCCATCTTGACATAACTGTCATCAACATTGAAATGTGCACTTACTTTCAAATCACCAATGAGTAATTTTAAAAGTCTTCTTTTCGTTTTTTCTTCAACCCCTTGACTACCTGCATCTGCGACTACAAGTCTCGGATGTTTCTCTAAGTTTTTAACAATTTGAATTGTAGAATCAAATGCAAAAATATTGATAACAAAGATACATAAAAGCACTATTTTTCTCATCTATAACCCTTTCTCTTTATCTGTAAATTCAAACTCCGCTTCAATAAATGAACCCTGTTTGTATGAAGGAAATCTTTCATACTCTAAGTTATCAAGAAATACCTTAAGCTTTGTGTCAAAAAGTGAATTATATGAAGATTGTAAATCACTATAAGTCAATCTTCCTTGATTGTTGATTTTGATAGTTACTGTTGCAGAAAGCCCATCCTGAGTAGATACTGTTCTTTGCCATTTTGACATAATCTTACTAGATACAAAACTCCAAAACTCATGCTTCTCTCCACTTTTTTTATGACTTGTTGGTGTTGAAATCTGCATCTGCTCTACCAATCTTTGTGCTTCTTGAGCTTCTTTTTTTCGTTTTTTTGCCTCTTTTTTTCGTTTAGCATCTGCTTTTTTCTTAGCTTTTTGTGCTTTTTGTTTTTTTAGTCTACTTGCCCTTGCCTCTTCTTGTTTTCTTTTTTCAGCCATCGCTTGTTTATAATCGTCAACTCTCAATGTAGAAAAAAGATCTTTGGCTGATTTTGCTACTAAATCACGACTCTCTTTTTCAACCTCTGGTTCAGGTTCAAGATCAGGTGGCAATATAATTGGCTCAGGATCAGGTGGTAAGATGATAGGTTCAGGCTTTATGGGCTCAGGTTCAGGGGGTAATACAATAGGTTTTATCACAGGCTTAGCAATCGGCTCTGGTTTTAACTTTTCAATAGGTTGTGGTTTCTCTTTGATGAGCGAGTCAATATTTACAACTATTGCATCTTCAACATTAAATCCATAATCTTTTTTAAATTTTGCTTCTTCTTTTATAAATGTCATAACAGAAAATATCAAAAAAAGATAAGCAAATATTGCAACAAAAGAGGCAATAATTTTATAGAGGTTTTTTTCAGCCATTTGTTACTAGTGAAACTTTCGTAAAACCTGAATCTTTGATGACTTTTAGTATAAACATCACATCATCGTATTTTAGAGTTTTATCCGCTTTTATATAAACAACTGTCTCTTTAGGATATTTATTTGAACCTAATACAAAATCATCTGCAAAAGTTTTAAAGTCATACTTTTTATCTTTGATATAGATTACTCTTTGTCCGTTGATACGAATTGCAAGATCTGGCACTTTATGCGTAGCCTTTACACTTGAGCCTTGTGGCAAGGAGATATCATCTTGATACTCCATGATAGGAGCCGTAACCATCAAAATAGCCATAAGAACAAGCATGATATCCACCATTGGTGTAATATTTAAATCAGGTTCTTCATCCCAATTAAAATTCATACTTTTTACTACCCATTTCAGTTCGTGGAGTTGCGGCTTTTAATAACTCAATCTCTCTTTGTATAACACTCAAAAGCTCATAAGCCTTTCTTTTTAACAAAACATGTGCTGTATATGCAGGAATTGCAACAAAAATACCAGCAGCAGTAACAACAAGTGCTTCAGAAATTGCTGGAGCGATAATTGTTAATGAGGCTGATTTTGCGTTTCCAAGTTCTGCAAATGTTTTTAAAATCGAGACAATAGTACCAAACAGACCTATAAAAGGTGCCGTTGAAGCAACTACAGAAAGAAAAGAGAGATGCGAAGTGGCCTTTTTTTCAGCAACACTTTTGCAAATATCTAATGATGTTTGTAACTCTGCACTTTGTAAACATTTACTTAAGATTGAACTTCTTTTTATCTTTGGTACACCTCGAAGCAGTGATTCTAGAGATGATTTCTCGCTTTTTTCCCAACTATTTAAAGCAAGGTATCTCGATACCCAAATCCAAATAGTTGAGATAAAATAGAGCGAAAGCCAAAGAAAAACCAAAATTGCGATAATACCGCCTTCAGCGATATAAGAGAAAAATATATCCATGGGACTCCCTTAAAAGTTTCCTTTTG
>JAOZKZ010000190.1 GCA_029935075.1 Campylobacterales bacterium | reverse complement strand
GCAGAAGACCAAATCTCAAATGTCACAAAAGAGGAGATTTTTAACGATATCTGTGTCCTTCTTGCGGGACAAATGGCAAAAACTAAAATTGCAGGCGATGAAGCTATGGATAGCGGTGCGGTCAATGATCTCTCACAAGCATCTTTACAAGCATACACCGCAATTACAAATCTTGGCATGGATAAAAAGTTAGGATTTATTAATCTTGATGCTATCTTATCTTTTGACAACTATTTTCTAAGCCAAAAAGTTGAAAAGAGATTTCTGATTTGGATGAGTGAAGCACAAAAAAGGACAAAACAAATCGTAGATGAGAAGTGGGAGAAGATTGAACAATTAGCTCTTGCTCTTATTGAAAAAGAGATTGTTGAGAATCATGAGATTGATTCCATCATGGAAGGGGAGAAAATCCACTATAAAATTCCAATTACAATATAATCTATAAAACTATTTTCATTTTTGTCGATGTTGTCCATAAGTAGAAAATATTTAAGGATAAAGAATGTTTGGATTGATGACAAAAGCAGATAAAGAGGAAACAGCACAAGAGCTAGTAACCTTAAAAGATGAAAATGGACAGTTGCAAGACAAGATAGCACAACTTGAGAGTCGTTTATCTATAACAGAAGCGGAACTTGAGAACAGTAAAGCGGACTCGGCTAGAGATGACTTAATAAAAGTCATTTTTTCTGGATACGAAGATGGTGTACATTTTTTACAAAAGAACTCACAAGAGAACTTAGACTTATTGGCAGATGTCAATACACTTAACAACGAAACATCTGAAAAAATATCAGATGTTAAAACACAAACTGATGCAGTTATCACTTCAGTCAATAACATCCAACAGTATACAGAACAACTCAAAGATGACTCAGCCTCTCTTAATGATAGCGTACTCTCTATCGCTCAAATTATGAGCTTAATTAAGGATATCTCAGACCAAACTAATTTACTAGCACTAAATGCAGCCATCGAAGCAGCTCGTGCGGGAGAACACGGTCGTGGGTTTGCTGTTGTTGCAGATGAAGTAAGACAACTGGCTGAAAGAACGCAAAAAGCAACGCAAGAAGTTGAAATCAATATCAATGGGCTCAGACAAAACTCAAACACGATAATAGAAATCTCTAATATTTTTGGTACGGAATCAGCCTCTATCATAGAAACACTAGATACCTTTATGATAAATGTTGATGATATCGGTGTGAATGCTCAATGTACTTTAAATCAGACAGAAAATATCACAAGAGAAATCAATGTCTCTTATGGAAAGTTAGACCATATTGCTCTTAAAATTCAAGCCTATAAAGCACTTTTAAATGAAGAAAAAACCTCTATTGGTGACCATCATAGTTGTGAATTTGGTAAGTGGTTTGCTATGGCAGCTAAAGAGATATTTCCAGAAAATAGAAGTATGATACAGAGTATTTCACAGCATCATGAAGGTGTACATAAAGGTCTTAAAAACGCTGTTGATGGATACTTTAAAGATGGCTCTATGGGTGCAAGTGTTGAGATTATTAAAGATGTTGAAAACTCTAGTAAAGTAGCATTTGAAGAGCTTGTAGAAGCTGTTAAAGAGGCACGGAAGAAGTAGCTTCCGCTGCTTCTTACAACTTCGTTTTTATATACTCCACACAACGACGCACACAAGAGGATATATTGTAACAAACCCATAGCGGTAACTGTCCGCTAGTCCTCTTGGATAACTTCGATAAATCTATATCTCTTTTTTCACACAGCTCATCTTTTTTATGATTTGTTTTCAATTTCCAATACCACCTCTCTCATTTTTAATGCCGAATCAGGATTTAAAGAGATAGAGTCTATCCCCTCCTCCACCAAAAACTCTGTCATTTCAGGATAATCAGAAGGAGCTTGCCCACAGATACCGATATATTTTCCTTTGGCTTTACAGACTTCAATAACTTTTTTGATAGAGAGCATGACCGCTTCATCTCTCTCATCAAAGACCTCAGCCACTAAGTCACTATCTCGGTCAACGCCAAGAGTTAATTGTGTCAAATCATTTGAACCGATACTATAACCATCAAAGATTTCTAAAAACTGCTCCGCTAAAATAACATTGCTAGGAACTTCACACATGGCATATACTTCAAGACTATTTTCGCCTTGAGTCAGTCCATTTTCACGAAGTATCTCTATTACATTTTTACCCTCTTTCAGGGTTCGCACAAAAGGTATCATAATCTTTACATTGTCAAGTCCCATCTCTTCACGGACATATTTTAAGGCTTCACACTCCCAGTCAAATGCTGGTCTAAAAGAGTCTGTAAAATACCTATGAGCTCCACGATATCCTATCATTGGATTTTCCTCATCAGGTTCGTATGCTCCTCCACCGATGAGTCTTTTGTATTCGTTTGATTTAAAATCACTTGTTCTCACTATCACAGGTTTTGGATAAAAAGCAGCTCCAATCATCCCGATACCCTCAGTAAGTTTCTTTACAAAAAAATCTTTTGCATCGCTATAGCCTGAAATAATCTCTTTTATCTTCTCATAATCTTGCACATCTTTTTTTCCACGATAGATATCCAATAATGCCAACGGATGTACTTTAATATAATTGTTGATGATAAACTCCATCCTAGCCAAACCAACACCATCATTTGGCACAAAAGAAAAAGAGAAAGCATGTTGAGGATTTCCGATATTTAGATATATCTTTGTGTTAGGATGTTTCAAACTTTTTAGGTCTATGCTCTCGATACTAAAATCTAATTCATCCGCATAAACAATCCCCGCTTCTCCTTCACAACAACTTACCGTTACACTTTGTCCATCTTTTAAAATCTTCGTCGCATCATGTGTCCCCACGATAGCAGGCACACCGATTTCTCTAGCCACAATCGCTGCATGACAAGTTCTCCCTCCACGATTAGTCACAATCGCAGAAGCCTTTTTCATCGCTGGCTCCCAGTCGGGGTCAGTAATATCAGCAACTAAAACTTCACCTTCTTGAAAATCCCGAAGTCTCTCGATACTATCAATGACCCGAACTTTACCACTTCCCACTTTCTCTCCCACAGCTTTTCCATGTATGAGCATCTCTCTTTTTTCTTTGGGAGTTGTAATGAAATATCGCTCTATCTTAGAAACATTGGCTTTTATCTTTTGGCTTTGAACTGTTTCAGGTCTGGCTTGTACGATAAAAAGCATCCCACTCTCTCCATCTTTTGCCCACTCGATATCCATTGGCTGATAATGCCCTGCTTCTTTAGAATAATGCTCTTCTATCATGATAGCCTGCTTTGCAAGGACTAAGATATCTTCATCATTGATTGAAAAACTATTTTGTTCATGTTTGGTAGTAGGAATATTACGGATATTTTGCTCATTACCATAAATACTTTTGATAAGTTTAGAGCCTAAAAACCTCCTTAAAATCGGTTTCTTACCCTCTTTAAGTGTTGGTTTAA
The DNA here is from genome assembly GCA_029935075.1 of Campylobacterales bacterium. Taxonomy (GTDB): domain Bacteria; phylum Campylobacterota; class Campylobacteria; order Campylobacterales; family QNZT01; genus SZUA-1433. The sequence goes on along the minus strand of JAOZKZ010000190.1, from coordinate 776 downwards.
AAACATAAAATTCGTCAGGGTTTACCTTGCCACCAACCACATTTTCTCCAAGTCCCCAAGCAGCAGTGATAAATACAACATTTTCAAATCCACTCTCTGTATCGATGCTAAACATTACCCCAGCAGATGCTAAATCACTTCGCACCATCTTTTGCACACCGATAGAAAGATGTACTTGAAAATGGTCAAACCCTCGTGACTGACGATAAGAGATAGCACGAGCGGTAAATAAAGAGGCATAACAGAGTTTTATGTGATGCAGTAGTGACTCAAATCCATGGATATTTAAAAAGGTGTCTTGTTGCCCAGCAAAAGAAGCATCTGGTAAATCCTCAGCTGTTGCAGAACTCCTCACAGCTACATCAATCGCATCTTTTCCACATTTTCCACTAAGTTGTTTATAGGCTTCACGAACTTCATCTTTTATCTCTTTTGAGATAGGAGTTGCAAATATAAGAGCTTGTATCTTTTTTGCTCTATCTTGTAAAACTCCAATATCGTCTATATCAATTTCAGACAGATACTTTTCTATCTCTAATTTTAAATTTTTATCAGAAAGTATCTCTTTATAAGCATCACAAGTTATCGCAAAACCAAAAGGGATTCTTACACCAAGTGGTGTAAGTTTTTGGTACATTTCACCTAAAGAGGCATTTTTTCCACCTACACTCTCTATATCGCTATTTTGAATTTCATTAAAAAATTTTATATATTTCATGAGTTATCCTTTTTAGAGGTTCTACAAAAACCAACTATAATAAATTATTATATTTTAC
>JAOZKZ010000043.1 GCA_029935075.1 Campylobacterales bacterium | reverse complement strand
GGATTTCAAATGAGTCATTTTTAGGTGACTTTGGTATGGGTGGTATCCACTTTAGTATGGGTGGTTATGCAACAAGTTCTAAAATTTTCTCAGAGAGTTTATATGCTGAAAGAAACTTAGAGTGGATTATCGGAGCTCATGTAAACAAAGTAGAGAAAGGAAAAGCACACTTTGAAACACTAGATGGTGAGATGGGTGAGCAAGAATTTGATTTTGCTATGTTGATTCCACCATTTGCTGGTGTTGGTCTAAAAGCTTATGATAAAGCTGGAGAAGACATCACAGGTACTATCTTCGCACCAAACGGATTTATGAAAGTTGATGCGGATTATACTCCAAAACCTTATGAAGAGTGGAAAGCCGCTGATTGGCCTAGAACGCTTCAAAACCCAACTTATAAAAACATGTTTGCTGTAGGTATCGCATTTGCACCTCCTCACATCATCTCAAAACCGATGAGTTCACCAAATGGAACTCCAATCAACCCTACACCACCAAGAACTGGTATGCCAAGTGCTATGATGGGTAAAGCGGTTGCTATGAGTGTTAGAGATATGATGGAAGGCACAGCAACTGAACCAACGCATACAGCTTGTATGGCTGAAATGGGTGCAGCTTGTGTGGCTTCAGCTGGTAAAGGTCTATTTAGTGGAACAGCAGCAGCAATGACGGTCTATCCAATTATCCCTGATTTTGAAAAATATCCAGGTGTTGGTAGAGATATGAATGGTACAACAGGAGAACTAGGACTTGCAGCTCACTGGGTAAAAGCACTACTTCACCATGCATTCATGTGGAAAGCACAGTTAAAACCAGGCTGGACACTAATTCCAGAATAGAGATAAAAATAGGAAGTGGAGACTTTAGTCCCACCCAAATAGAGGTGGAGCTGAAGCTTCCACTTCCAAATAAATTAAAATGTAAAAAAGGAAATAAAAATGGCAGAAAAAACAGGACAAAACAAACACTTACATCACATAGATCCATATAGTCCACAATTTGGAACAATGATGCCTATGGGTGCTCAAAAATTCTTTAGAACTTGTGTGCTTTGGCAGATAGTTAGATTTGTAGCAATCAACATCAAAATGACGACGTTGATTTTAAAATCTCACCATTAGAATAACGCCAAAGGAAGTAATTCCTTTGGCTACGCTTCCGCTAAGGACTCTTCGGCAGAGTGTCCACGCACAGTAAACCGTGCTTCAGTTATTTTATTGTTTTGGAGTCTCTTTAGGTTTTTTCTTCTTTTTCTTCGTAGTTCCTGCTGAAAATTTTATCAACTCTTCTGTACTCTTCACATGTTCTGGTATATTTTTAAAACACGCATCCAAAACTTTTGCAGCACTTAAAGCATCCGAATAAGCACGATGATGTTCCCCTGTATCGATTGCTAAATGTTCTCTCAGATAACCCAATCCATGTCGTTCAGCTTTTATCGTTTTTCTTGACAAATCAACCGTACAAAGTCTTCTATTTAAAAGCTCATCCACACCCACAGTTTTTAAAGATTTTGAGATAAACCCATAATCAAATTTGACATTGTGTGCCACAAAAACCGTATTTCCTAAAAAAAGTTTAAAATCATGCAGTACTTTTTTAAGAGATGGTGCATCTTTAAGATCACGCTGTTCTATGTTTGTAAGTCTTACAATTGACTCAGGGATAAAATCAGCATAAACATAGGATTCAAACTTCTCAACAATTTCACCATTTTTATACTTAACAGCACCGATTTCTATAATTTGATTTTTAACAGGTGAACTTCCATTTGTCTCAATATCTACAATACAGTATACTTCATCTTTGAAACAGTTTTTTTGAGTTGATAAAAAGACCTCTTTTTCATCTTCTTCAATTGGTAATCCATAAAAGTTTAAAAGCTCAAGATCAATATCAAGTTCATGATTCTTTTTCGCTCTTTTAATACACAGGGCAAACTCATCTTTAGGCAAAGCACCTTTTTCGAGTTTACTGACTAGACTTTGAAATATTTCCATGATTCACTTCTTTAATAAAGTTAGATACCTTAATTCTATCTTTTTTTCCTTTGGTTTTCTCTACACCAGAGCTTACATCTACCCCATAAAAGCCAAATTGAGACATATTTGCTACATTTGGTACATCTAAGCCACCAGCAAGGATAATTTTTGAACAATCAACACCCTCAAACCATGACGGATTAATCCTCTTTCCCTCTCCTCCATAACTTTCAACAAAGGCATCTACAAGACGATAATCAGAAGAGTTTAAAATATCCTCTTTTGATTTAGCTCTGATAACTCTTATATACTTCACTTCAAGTGCTTCATAAAATTCGTCTGTTGCATCAAAATGAATTTGTGCCAAACTTAAATTACAAGCTCTCATGGTTTGATTTACTTCATCTGCATCACAATTTACAAACAACCCTACTCTCTCTACAAAAGGAGGTAATTTATCAACAATCTCTTTTGCTACAGCAGGTGTAACAAAACGAGGAGATTTTTTATAAAAGACAAAGCCAAGTGCATCTGCTCCTGCTTCAATCGATACAAGAGCATCTTCTAAGTTTGTGATACCACAAATCTTAACTCTAGTCAAATTTGAAGACTTTTAATAGCATAAGCATAATTATCATTTCCATAAACATAACTTCCAGCCACAACGATATCAACCCCTGCATCTTTTAAAGCTTGTATATTTTTATCATTTACTCCACCATCAACTTCTATAAGACAGTTAGGATTTCTTTTTTTGATAATCTCTTTTAATCTTTTGGCTCTCTCTATCACATTTGGTATAAACTTCTGCCCACCAAAACCAGGATTTACACTCATTAAAAGTACCATGTCTAAATCTTCTATCAAAAACTCTATCGCTTCTGGTGGTGTGTGAGGATTTAGAGTAATAGCAGGAGAAATCCCCAAACTTCTAATCTTCTGAATCAAACGATGAGGATGCTTCTCTTCCTCGATATGAAAAGAGATATATTTAGGTTTCAGTGGTGCGAAAAGATCAACAAAAAAACTGTTATTCTCTACCATCAAATGAATATCAAGTGGCTTTGTTGCAGCTTTGGCTACAGCACTAACCACAACAGGTCCAATAGTAAGGTTTGGCACAAAATGCCCATCCATTACATCAACATGAACTAAATCACATCCCCCATCACAAATCGCTTTAACTTCTTGGGCTAAAATTCCAAAATCTGCGGATAATATACTTGGTGCTACTTGCATCTAATTGCCTTTTACTATTTTTTCTTCTTATCTATATACTTAAATATATCCAAAATAACTATTTTTTCTTCTTATCTATATACTTAAATATATCCAAAATAACTATTTTTTCTCGCTCTTTATCTACAAAATAAGGGATAACATATCCTTTAAAAATCATATCTCTTACATTTTCATCATCATAAAAATATGATTTTCTATACATATATGAGTAAGTAATGTTATGTAATTTTTCTTCTAAATCTTGATTAAATATAATTGCTTGATTTAAACTATCGTCTGCTATAAAATCCAATATCTCATCAAGACTTTTACCAAAATCAGGATGCTTTACTATTTGCATTATTATGCCGTTGAATCAATCTTTTTTCACTATCTTCAAAAAAATCTTTATCAATCTCTTTAAACAGTTCTGGATTTTTTTTATAATCATCCATCGCTTTACTAACTCGATTTTGTGCTTTACCAAAGGAGAGTTCAAGACCAGCATCATTTTGTGTAGATATATCCACAACTAAACCTTCATCCACAAAATTTTGCAATTTACTCAACAAAAGCTCTAGTTTATTCTCTTCAACTTGTAACTGTATTGTACTCATGATGACTAATCTCCCTTGTTATAAAATAGATTATAACACAAAAAATACAGAAATTTGAGATATTTATCAGAGTGCATTAATTTTTTAAAATCAAAATTGAGTAATAGCTAGCTATTGCGATGTTTTTATTTTGAAAAAGTGATGTGCTATGATAAATATCTACATCGCTCCTAAATTCATAGAAAATATCGGCAACAACATCGCCACAACGATAAACCCAATCATAGCACCGACAAATAAGATAAGTACGGGCTCCATGAGTGATAAAAATAAGTCTATCTTATTTCTATTCTCTTCAAAGTAAAGCTCAGCTAAGTTTTCCATAACCATGGCAACTTCACTTGTCTCTTCTCCTAAAGCTATAGCTTGGGTAAATGATTTGTCGATATTTTTTCCGTGTTTTGCTAGTGAAGTTGAGAACTTTTTACCCTCAACCAAATCTTTTACAGCCGCTTGAAACTGTGATCTTATGGCAACATTATCTAAAATTCCGCCTGCTAGTTTTACGGCATGTACAAAAGTAACACCTGAACGGATTAAAACTGAAGTGATATAAGAGAAACGAGCCAATTCAAAAGTCTGTATAATATTTCCAAAAAGAGGAACTTTTAGTAAAAATGTATGATAGGTAAATTTAAATGACTCACTTGTTCTTACCATGTAGCCAAATATAGAAGATGAAACGATGACAAATATAGCGATTGCAAGCCAGTAAGCACCTAAAAAATCACCCATCGCAATAACTGCCTTGGTAACTCCTGGAAGTTCTTGTTTTAGCTGTGTGAACATCCCTGTGATTTTTGGCACAACCGTGGTAAGCATAAAAGCAACCATAAGCACCGAGATGATAACAATAAACCCAGGATAGATAAGAGCTTGTTTTACTTTACTCTCAACCTTATCACCCTCTTCCACAAATCGTGCCATCTCAAAAAGCACTTCACTAAGACTACCACTCTCTTCTGCAACTTTTATAGACTGTTTATAAAAAGGGGGAAGTTCGATAATCTCTTGTGTCTCTAACGCCACATAATAACTCTTTCCCTCATCCATGCTAGTTTCAAGTGAAGTTAAAAAATCAACCAAAACGGGATCTTTTTCATATTGGGTTTTGGCCAAACGGATAACATTGACGATAGGAATTCCTGATTTTAGATAAATTGCTATGTTTCTTGATAGCGAAGCAAGATGTTTTGCTGAAAGTACATGTTTTCGTTTGAAGTTAAACTTATTAAATAGTGAATCTCCAGACTCTTTGATACTATCATAGATAATTCCACGCACTTTGAGTTTCTTTTTTGCCTCATCAAGGTCTGTAGCTTCAATTCTAGCTTTTACTTTTGTACCACTTTTATCAAATCCTGAATATTTAAAAATCATAACTTAATCTTTAAGCCCCACTCGAATAATCTCTTGCAATGAAGTCTCTCCATCTACATATAAATCTAAAAGTTGTTCATGGATAAGTCGCATACCCTTTTTCTGCATCGCATCTCTTATCTCAAAATCTGTCATTTTATTTACGAGCATATGTTTAACATCATCATCCATAACTAGTAACTCTCCAACAGCACGACGACCAGCAAAACCTGTAAAGTTACATACTTTACACCCTTTTGGGTCATAAACTTTACTATCTTTATCCACACCATATTCACTACTAATCTCTTGCGGAACATTTGTCTGGGTTTTACACTCAGAGCATAGTTTTCTTACCAATCTTTGAGATAAGACTCCAAGAAGTGAAGAGCTAATTAAAAAATCATCTATTCCCATATCCATAAGTCTTGTGATAGCAGCAGCGGTATTGTTTGTATGCAGGGTTGATAACATCAAGTGCCCTGTAAGAGCAGCTTGTATCGCAATTGACGCTGTCTCTTGATCTCTAATCTCACCAACCATTACAATATCGGGATCTTGTCTTAGGATTGAACGAAGACCAGCTGAAAAGGTTAGACCAGTTTTTACATTTACCTGAATTTGGTTAATATTTTCTGCTTTATACTCAACTGGATCTTCTACGGTAATGATGTTTTTATCAGGTGTTGCTACAGTTTGTAAAAAGGTATGCAGTGTAGTTGATTTACCACTTCCCGTAGGACCGGTTACAAGTATCATCCCATGAGAGTGTTCTAATAGTTTTTCAAAATCCTCTGTTAAATCTTTTGAAAACCCTAACATTTCAAGCGTAGGAATTTCTGAAGATTCACTCAAAATCCTCATAACCACACGCTCACCATGGTAAGTAGGAAGAACTGAAACCCTGATATCAAGACCTTTTCCAGCAATTTTCACCTGTGTTCTACCATCTTGTGGAATTCTCTTTTCAGAGATATCAAGATTTGAGATAACTTTGATACGGCTAATTACAAGGGAGATAATATTTTTATCCAAGTCCACATGTTTTACCAAAACGCCATCAATTCTAAATCGCACAACGCCACGACTCTCATGCGTCTCGATATGGATATCAGAAGCCCCTCTTTTTACAGCTTGATAAAAAAGTGAATTTACAAACTTGATAATAGGAGCAGACTCTTCACTTGTTAAGATATCCGAACTATTTTTCAAGAAGTCTGTTAATGAAATCTCTTCATCTAAAAGTTCACTTTCACTCTCTTCATTTATAGCACCGGAGAGTTCTTTGTCTGTTTTTATCTCTAAGTATCTGTGATAAAGTCTCTCATAAGTATCAGTATCTACAAACGCCATAGGATATGAGATATTTAATTTTGAAAGAAGATTAAACCCATCACTAAGTCTATCTTGCGATAAAATAGTGTAAACTTCATCATTAATTTTGGTAAACAAGAGTGCATTTTTGACACATAAATCATGGTCAATGCCCTCAATAAGCTCAGGATAGAGATCTAAATCAGAAAATCTTGTTATGTTATTTAACTGCATACTCTTCCTTTAAAATTCTGGATTTTCAATTAGCTCGCTTTTAAACTCATGACCATTACTATCGACAAAAATCTTATATCTTTTGCCAAATTCATCAATTCTATAGTAGTAATCAGCCTCTACCACCGTTGCACCTTGTATGATTTCTGGAGTACACTCTCCTCTCTCATTTTGCAAGTTTGTTTTACAATCTTCATAATTTTTATCAAACTCTATAGCCAACTCATTCTCCAACAAATCCATTTTTCCCAATATATCTTTGATAGTTGCTAAATCTTCACTTCTTTTGACGATATAAGGAGTAAGCATGATGACTAAATTTGACTTCTCTTTATCCTTGGAAGCATGTCTAAAAGGAATACCTAAAATTGGAATATCTCCCAAAAGTGGTATTTTACTTATATTATCAATCTCTTTTTCACGAGCAAGTCCACTGATGATAACCGTTTCTCCATTTGTCACAATCGAAACAGTTTCAACTTCACTTTTTGTAGTAGTAGGTTGTCCCATAGTTCCACCAACAACATCTTCTAAAATAACTTTTACTTCAAGTGATACTTTTTCATCTGCTGAAATTCTAGGTTTTACTTTTAAAGTTAACCCTATATCTTCTCTAGTATAGTTGTTTGTAATCCCTGACGAAGTGTTTGTAGGTGTTGCACTTGTAAGTATTGATTGTGTTCTTCCAGAGTAGAGAGATGACTCTCTATTATTTACACATAAAATAGAAGGCTCTGATATCATGGATGCTGCATCATCATTTTTAAACAATGACATGGTAACACCAAGTGCCATCGCACGACTTAAGTTTTTGATAAGATTTGTATTTACTGAGGTCATTTGACCTAACATGGAGGTAAAACTTGCAACAGGAGTCAAATCCCCACCAAGTGAACCACTAAAACCATAAATACCAGAACTGGTAATCATACCACCACCAATACCATACTTTGCACCAATTTTTGAAGCTTTCATATTACTAAATTCATAAATTCTAGCTCTTACATAAACTTGTTGTCTCTCAACATCTAACTGTTCAACTACAGAAATTATCTCTTTTATCTCTCTTTCAGTTGCATAAACAACAACAGCATTTAACTCTGCATCTACGGTAACTGTTGGCTTATCTTTCCCAACAACACTAGGCATTGTAACTGTTTTTGTGGTTTGAGGAATTGGCGGTACTTTTCCACCTTTTGGATTTTTTCTTGGAATTGGTGCACTTGTTACAACTTCTCTTTCTTCAGTTTTTATACTCTGTGCAAAACTCTTATCTGAGAGTAATTTTTCCAATGTTTTAACTATCTCAACTGCATCAGCATTTTTAACATAAATGATTTCCATCCGTTTATCTACAGTCTCATTCTCTTTATCTAAAACTCTTATCTTGGGAATTAATGTTCTTATATTTGCTCGATTTCCCACTACGATGACTGAGTTTGTCGCTTCATCTGAAAAAACATCGACTTTTTCCGTCTGTATCTTTTTATCAAACAGAAGGTTTGCTAGTTTTTGAATCTTTGGAGAAACTGATTTTGCATCAGCATTGTGAAGCTCAACAAATTTAACCTGCATTCTCTCGCCACGGTCTAGTTTGTTTATCAAGCTTTTTATACTATTTATATTTGCAGGAAAATCAGAAACCACTACTGCATTGTTTTCATAAGAGAGTGTAATTTTTCCATATTTACTCAAAAGAAAATTTATCTGTCTTAAAATGGTACGAACATTTAACTTTTTGATATGAATTACTTCTGTTTGAACTTCACCTACATCTGAAGTTCCGTAAACTGGAGGTGCTGTTTTTGTGGCATCTGAACTTCTGATAACCTTTAAAAATCCACTTTGTGTATCTCTTATACTAAAACCTTTGGAGTTTAAAACATTGACTAAAAGATCATAAATTTGGTTTTTCTTTACAGGTTTTACAGATACAAAATCCACTTTCCCCTGAATATTTTCACCAATCAATATATTTTTACCCGTAATTCTAGCGACCATTTTTACAAAATCAACAATTTTCAAATCTTTAAAATTTATGTTTACTTCATCTTTTGCTACTTTTGTTTTTGCCTCAACACTGAGTGTCAAAACTGCCACTATCAACATAATCTTTAATATTTTATTCATCTTTTACCCTTAATTTACATTAAACTCTAAATCGAGCTCTTCTTCGCCACGCGCTACACTAAGTGAGAGTCCGTCCATCGAGTCAACATTAGAATAATACTTCATAACATCAGCAAGACTTTTTATCTCTTTGCCATCAATTCCTTTTATAACATCCCCACTTTTAAGCCCTGCTCTTTCAAAAAATGACCCTTTTTTTACATAATTTACTCTAAATCCATTAAGTGTTCCATCTCGTCTTAACTCTTGAATTCTTATATTTTTCCAAATTTTGTTTGGGTTTTTTACATAATCATCAAGCTCATTTCTTGTTAAAGTTACTGGCTCACCTGGTATAAATTCTTTTGATTCACTCTCTTGTTTTTGACTACTAGAAGAGGATTTATTACTTCCATTTTGAGGAGAGTCTTGCTCACTATCTTCTAAAACGATATCATATTTAACACCATTTTTTTCTAACACCGCTCGCTCATCATAAACTTCGATCAATTTATACCCTACATACTTTTCAGTGAGGTATAAAAATGTAGTACCTAAATTATCTTCTATAACAATAAAACTCTCTTCATCAGAAGCATAAGTACCTTTAAGCCTAATATCATCAACACGATTATGTGTTTCAACTTGTGCTGTTTGAGTTACAACTTTTGAAGTCCCAATGATATTTTTTGCAAGATTTATATTGTAATGGTAGAGAAAGTCACCCTCTTTTTGAGATGCCAAAGCATCTTTGTCAAGAAAAAATAGCCCAGCAACACTCCAAAGAAGTTTTGCAATTGCAAAAGGTAAAAGTATATAAAGAGCAAAATTATAAAGATAATTAGTTGATTTTTGATTCATAACTATATCCCTCCTCGCTCTTTTTAAAGTATTGTCTTAGCAATGGACTCTTTTCAAATGCAAGACTTGGCTCCAACAGAAGTTTTAAGGTCTGTGATGAGAGTTCAAATGTTCCATCAATGCTCCCAAAATCTCCTGATGCTACAATAACCGCTTGATTATAGTTCCAAAGTGCGTAAGTTATCTCAATATTTTCAGCTGAAAATCCAAACATATTTTTCAGATCTTTAGAAGCCCCAACATTGCTTGCATCAATCTTGTTATAAATACCCAAAGCCATTACTGAAAAGTTATCTGCATTTACGGACTCAATCCCATCATAAAATATTGAAACTCCCTCACCTTTGAGTGATATAATGTTATCACTCAAACGCTCTTCATTTATGGTGATGCGTTGCTCTTTTATGATGTTTTTAAGCGTGTAGTAAAGATTCTCTTTTGGCATGAGTGCAATAATCGCTATAAAAAATATTACTAAAAATATTAGAAATTTTTTCATTTTTTAATCTCCACTCTAAGTTTTGCTAACGACTCACTCTCTCTGATGATATCGAGCTTTCTGATTTCTAGCGTTGAGTTTTGAATCTTTTTTATCAATTGATTTAGCACTCTTTTATCTAATGCATCAAACTCTAAAACACGAATATCTGACTTTGTGAAATTTTTTGAAGATGTTTTGATTTTTTGTAAAGATGCGATGGCTCGTGCAGTAACTTTTTTATCTTTATGTTTATTTTTAAGCCCACCCAACTCTTTTGCCTCTTTTTCAAAAACAAGTAACTCCTCTTTTTGACTCATGTATGCATCTTTTGCACTCTCTTTTTTTATATATGAGAACAGAAGTACGACCAATCCCAATGCAATAAACAATATAAACCTATTTCGTGTCATGAAGCCACCCTAATTGTTAAGTGCCCATTACTGAATTCGGAACTTTTTATTTTTGTGAGCTTAGAAATTTGTGATTTGATACTCATCTCCCTATCACTTGATTCAATTTTAATTACCACTACTGTCTCTTTTGTATTGGCATTAATACTTGATATAAACTCTCCCTTTTTTAAAGTGATACTGTTAAATACATAAACTTCATCTCGTATCTTCTTTTGTGTTTTAAAAGTTTTCGTGAGAGATTTTTTAATACTCTTTAACTGTATAGAAGTTTGTGGAAGTTTATATTTAGAGATAATTTCAGAGCGTCTCTCTTGAAGAGCGTTAGTTGCACTCTGATAATTAAACCAATCTAAAACAAAAGAGGAGAATAAAAGTACAATTCCAGCAGCTAAAGCATAAATTTCTTTACGAGTGATAACACTACTAGCCAGCGAACCTAAAGTAATTTTTTTCTTTGAAAGCTTTCTGCCTTTTAAAAATTCACTTACCTCTTCTTTGGATTCAGTACAAAGTCTTGGTACTTGCATGATAAGACCATCAAGATTCACCAATGAACTTACTTTATCGATACCACAACACTGTTTTAAATCCGAAAATTCATTTTGTGCAAAATAGACAGCTTCTACTTTCGCATTTTTAACAAACTTTTCACCTATCTCTTTTGCAATACTCTCTTTATCGTAAGCAATGATAATAAACTCATCACCAGCTTTGCTCACTTCATATGCAAAATCACCCTTTGGAAGTGAACCTTCATAAATTGACTCTGCTAATTTTTTAGCAGCACCTACTTTTTTAACAGGCAAACTCACTTTTTTAACCCAATAAAACATCGGAGAGAGTATAAGGTTATAGTTGCCTATCTCGTGAATCGGGCTATTTTGTGTAAAATATAGTATCTTTGTTTTACTCTTGAAAATTTTTATCAATATTACCAACCTTCCCCGTTTTTATATCATAATCAAATCTTACATTTCTATTGAAATTTTCAGTATTGAAAGTTATCGTACATTGTATCAAATATTGATTAGTTTTATTAAAGTCAGAAATATTATAAATATCTTTAAGTTTTTTCAAATATTGATCTTCAGAATTGGTAAAGAGCTCACAAAAATTTTCACTCTCTATAAGCTCATCTTGTGTAATTAAATTCATCGTAGAAAATTCAGATTGCTCACAGTCCAAAAACTGTTTTGACTTGTTTGTATCTCCAAAATAAAATACTTCTTCCCATAATTCTCTCTCAATTTTATAAATACTGGAATCGTTACTCACTTTATAATAGTGATCAAAAATCTTTTTCACATGGTTATAACTATAGATTTTCCCTTCTCTAAAATCATAATCCTCAGAGGCAATCTCACTATAAGCACCACGCTCCATGTCATCTTTGTCGATGGTATCTACAAAGATATCAAGTAACAATCTTGGCGATTTAAGAGAAAACCTTGAAAAATAGTTGTGAAATGGACGCTCTAGATCTTCGATTTTTGTGCCATTCACATCCAATCGTATCTGATCTAAAAGATAATTTACATTGAGCTTTCCCATCTGACTCATTTTTTCAAATCCGATGGTCACACCAGTTTTAGGTTCTGCTAAAATAGGAGGTATATCAGGTACTTCATCTAAAAAATAATTTAACTCCTCAACCTTTTTGATCTTCGCTGTATTATTATTGAGAATCATTATAAAGTCTTTAAAAACAACAGAAAATTGATTTCTCGCTTGCAGATAGACAACTTCATCAAAACTTCTTTTCGAGATAGAAAGAGATACAAGAACTAAAGCAGAGATAAGAGCAATAAATCCGATGGTCATAAGTAATACAATTGCTTTTTTCATATGTTTTGAAGTAACTTTCGTTTATAATATTTTCTTTATTTTATAAAAAGATACTTAAAATAAACTATTTAAAAAAAAGGAATTTTATGAAAAAAGGTTTTTCACTGATTGAGATTATGATTGTTATCATTATTTTAGGACTTCTTGCAGGTCTTGTGCTTCCAAATTTATTGGGTCAAAGCGAAGAAGCAAAGAAAAAAATTGTCTGTATTCAAATGCAAAGTATCAATGATGCATTTAAAAATTTCAAACTTCAAAATGGTCTTTATCCTTCAACTGAAGAGGGTATGCAAGCTCTAATTGAAAATCCAGATCCTGAAAAATATAAAAGTTATCCAGATGGTGGTTTTTTAGATGGAAGTGTTCCACTTGATCCTTGGAAAAACCCTTATATTTATATCAACAACGATAGTGATGTAGATATGATTTCTCTTGGTGCTGATGGTAAAGAAGGCGGAACAAAAGAGAGTGCAGATATAAGCTTTTCAAGCTGTAAAGCAAAATAATAGTTGCATGATGGGTTATATCCATCATGCAACTACCCTAACTTGCACAATTCATTAAACTTTTATCTAATAAAACCGATAATCATATATTATAACTATAAAAGAGAACCTAATGAAAATAAAATATTTTGAATATGATGTCATGTCAGACGAAGAGTGCGAATGTGGCTCACTTATTGCCTTGGAAGAAAATAAAAACATACCTTTTAAGATAAAAAGAGTTTTCTACCTTGTTCTACTGCTAAGTGCTTATGCCCTGTTGACACTCAAACGGTTGACACAAA
>JAOZKZ010000042.1 GCA_029935075.1 Campylobacterales bacterium | reverse complement strand
ATGACATAAAAGAAAATATCCAACTGATTGAGAAAAGTAGTTTTGATTTGAAAGATGCTGTTGAAACCTCTATTACAAAGTTCGACGAAATCACACATGAGATAAAAATCACAAACCTAGTTCAATCATTACTCATCACAACCGATAAGAACGGTTTTTCAAAAACGCTGGATAACCTCATCTCAAATGCTATCAAATACAATAAAAAAGATGGATTTGTAAAGATTTACATGAAAGAAAATACACTCTATATCCAAGATAGCGGCATCGGAATAGACACTAAAAATCTCTTTATCGTTTTTGACAAATCCTACCAAGAAAACCCATCAACGGAGGGTTATGGCATAGGGCTTAGTATCGTGAAATCTTTTTGTGATAAGCATAAGATAAAGATAAAAATTGATACTAAGAAGGATATTGGGACTACGATTGGATTGGATTTGGGGGCTTTACTCTAACCCCTCTTATCCTTGATATACATCTGTTTATGTCGCATCTCAATATCAAAAAGGTCAATCTCTTTTATGATTTCTCCAAGCTTCTGATAGCCATAATTTACTGGCGAAAATGAGGAGTTATTTGATATATAAGCTCCAGTTTTTGCTAAGTTCGACCAACCATCTTCATCCATGGTACGAAGGGTTGCATTTCTAAGCCAACTTACAAGTTTTGTATCTTTTCGTAAACTTTTTGTATCAAGTTTTGTTGGTTTTACATTCTCCACTAAACTCTCAGTTTTGATAAATTGTGAACAAGCATTTATAAAAGGTGCTGGTGTTTTCTCTTCTCCAAAACCATAAACTTTCTGTCCATTTCTAAGGAGTCTCATAACAATAGGGGTAAAGTCACTATCACTTGTTGCCAATGCAAATGCATCCATGTTTTGCGAGTAGAGTATATCCATCGCATCGATTATCATAGCGATATCCGTTGCATTTTTACCCTTGGTATAGTCAAACTGTTGAATTGGCTGTATGGCAAACTCATGGAGCTTCTCTTCCCAGCCTTTTAGTTTTGGACTTTTCCAATTTCCATAGGCGTTTTTGATGTTTATAACACCGTATTTTGAAAGCTCATTGATGATTCCTTCAATGGAATTATGGCTAATGTTATCACAGTCAATTAAGAGTGCAATTGAGTTCTCTTCTTTTTTCATAAATTACCTTTAATACATATCAATTACGATACGAGATGGATTGGAAAGTGCAAAGACTTTATATTCAGTTGGACGATGCAAAAAGAGCGTAAAACTATAATCATTCTTACTTTGTGTGTATACTTCCATATTTTTGACTATGGCACTTGATCCAAAACTTGGAAGTGTTTGCGAAAAATACCGATAACCAGTAAGAAAGCCATGCAATTTAGTATCATTATATGCATCTACTCCCATCTTAAAATTCCCTGCGTTATAATCCGAAACATCAAGCACTAACCGCTCAAATCCATCATGTTGATGCCATCGTATACGAGTTACTTTAGAAATACCCGTTCTAATTTTATCTCTACTTTTTTCAACATTAACATCTTTAAATATCTCTTTTACAGTACTTCTCTTTTGTGACATAAAATCTTCATTTTTAAGATAAAAAAATAGTATTATAGTCAGAAATAAAAAAATAAAAAAAGGTAAAAACATTTGAAAAATATTTTTCATTTTAGTATCCTATTAAAATTTATTTAACATTATACTAATAAAGTTTTATATTTTATATTAATCCTTCCCATCAGCCAACCCACTAAGATAATATCCCTGTTTCCAACGATGCTGTACAGTTTTACTAAAATTATCATAATCATCGGCACTCACGTAAGCTTGGTCAGTAAAATCTGAACCTTTTGAAAAGACACCTATCCAATATCCAAACCCATACTCTAGCTTTGTCAAATAGTAACCATCTTTCCATTTCTTTTTCATAATTATCTGAAACTGATCCCACTCATCCGTAATATGTGTAGCTTGGTCAGTAAGTTTTGTCCCTTTAGAGAAGACAACTACCCACTCACCTGCTCCATACTCAATATCTGTGATTTGATAACCTTTTTCCCACTGAGTGTGAATCATTTTTCTCATATCATCAATCGTTTCAACATTTCCTACGATATTTGAGGTAAAACCTGTACCTTTTGAAAAAACACCAACCCACTTTGAATTACCGTACTCAATATCTATCAAGTCAAAGCCAAGTGCTCGTCGTTTTTTAACAATGGCAAAAAACTTATCATAATCCCTATTGCTAGCATACCCTTGTTCAGTATAACCCGTTCCTTTTGCAAAAACTCCAACCCAACGATGGTAACCATACTCAAGGTCAACAACTTTATATCCATTTTTCCACCGTTTTTTAATCGTCTGAGCAATATCTCCTAGATATTTTTGACTCTCATAACCTTGCGTAGAAAATCCTGTTCCTTTAGCCATTATACCTACCCAAATATGTTCAGCAAAAGTAGTAGTGGGGTATAGCAATGAAGCACCTAAACAAACTGTTATCCATCTTTTTTTGATATTCATGATATTCTCCTACCAACCATATGCAAGATTAGTTAAGAAAAACCCTGCTTTTTTCTGTTTTTCAAATGCTTTTAAAAACTCATCCCAATCATTTCTTACCGAAAGAGATTGGTTTTTATATCCTGAGTTTTTAGCAAAAACACTCAACCATTGACCTAGCCCATACTCCAATGCAATCAAGTCATACTCTTTTTTCCAACTATCTTTGATACTATTTTTGCTCTTTGACCATGCCGTTCTCACTCTATAAAATTGATCACTCAACCCTGAACCTTTTACAAACAGTCCTACCCATTTGTTTCCACCTCGCTCTATATCAATAAGCTTAAAACCCTTTTTCCATTGTTCTCTTACAAGGTATTGAAAATTACTCAACCCCTTAGCACTTTGACAAGATTGTGAAACATATGAGGTACCTTTTGCATAAATCCCTATCCACTTTCCAAGACCATACTCAATATCAACAAGTCTATACCCCTCTTTCCAACGAAGATTAAGAATATACATAAAATCCTTCAAACGATCTCTTCGATCAAACGATTGATTGGTAAACCCTGTCCCTTTTGAAAGAATTGCTACCCATTTTCCATTGCCATACTTTATCTGAGTAACATCATAGCCCTCTTTCCAGCCTTTTTGAATCCCATCACTTACATTGTCCCAACTCAAATCTTTTATAATCTTTTGGTCAGTATAGGGAGTCCCTTGCGAGTAAACACCTATCCATTTTTGATGCCCTTCATAGGAAAATAGTGGAGATGCTAAAAATAGAATTGCTGTAAGTAGTAGTTGTTTATACATTTTTATCCCTTTTTTTACTATTGTAATTATAGGAAATATTTATAGTTAAAAAGCTTAAATTACAATTTTTATATAATTATTTATTATATATCGTGAAAAACTGCTTAAATTATTAAAATGACCGATACTATATCCATGAATATAGTACTTTTTATCTTTATCATTTTTTCACTCCCTATTCTTTACCATGATATCAAATACCAAAACATCCCTGACAAATTTTCACTTCCTGCAATTGCTCTGATAATTGGTTCTATTCTTTACTTAGACATGTCACTAACCTCTGCACTTATCGCTTCTGCTTTTATCTTGGTAGTCTTTTTGATACCACTTTTATTTGGCATGGATTTTGGAGGAGGAGATCTTAGGTATGGTGTCATGAGTGCCTTAGTTGTAGGATTTCCACAAATTGCTTATTGGATGGTACTCTCAGCGGTAATTCATCTAATTATTTTAGCAATACTACGCAGACAGATTTTTGGGTTTGCTCCTGCTATGTTTATCGCTACACTCATAACCCCTTTCTTAAATATATAAATTATTAACTTATCATAATTTATTTTACCTTTTTGTCGATAATACTTCTATAAGGTTGGTATTTTGAGAAAAGCAGTCATAGTTCCTTTTGCACTTGGTATGGTAATTTTTAGTGCATTAGTTCTTTTTGGAGGGAGTGTTGCCGATCAAATGCTACTGAAAAATAGATATTTTAAGCTTAAAGAGTTCACAGAAAAATCAGCCATTGCTGCCGCAAATTATTATAATAATGGAGAAGATACCGATAGTGCCCAAGCCAGTACGCTAACATTGATGCAGTCTCATCCTCTTTATGATGAAATATCAAATCAAATTATCTTTTCATGGGAGCTTGATACCGATGAAGTAGTTGTGGGGATTAACCATCACACTTTTGATACCTTTTGGCTAAAAATGTTTGGTTTAAATGCAGTTAATATGAGTGATATCAACTCTACTGCTTTGATTATAACCTCTACCGAAGTTGTTTCGGATGAGAGTTGTAAATTTACACCCATTACTATCAATGAACAAGATTTTAGTATCGGTCAAGAGATTAGCCTCTCTTTTCAAGTGCTCGAAAGTAGCGGTACGGAATGTTGTCTGATAGAGTTTGATGCTGAAGGCAATGAACTTCTCAGCTGTATTCCTTCAGTCAATGATACATGTTTAGATGGGTGGATGCTAAGCACAAAATTTGACCCCACTTTGACTTGGGACTCTGATGATTTAGATACATTTTATGGAGTGGATTTATTTGCAGCAAGTGACAATTCACATGGGGCAGATCATATTGTCTCATGGAGGAAAATAATTGATGGGTCAAAAACATTTACCTTAACAGACTGTTTCTCTTCAGAGGTCAATTTGCTTGATATTAACAGTGATGTCACATTTTTAGGTGGATATTTAGGAAATACAAACGCTATACCAGATGAGGCAAAACAGATAACAGATGCGATAAAAGCTTTTGAAACCTTGCTAGGAAGTTCAGGAACCATAGACATCGCAATGCTAGATGATACAGCAACGATTAGTGGTTTTATCTCCGTGAACCTTAAAAGTATTGAAGAGAAAAGTAATGGCAATCCTAATGGTAGATATCTAGATATTACCCTAGAGGTCACAGCAAACCAGAACAACAATAAAGTAAAACTAATAGATTAGGAAGAGATATGTTAAAAACCGATGAAATAAAAGCTTATCCAATTTATGATGATAAAGAGGAAGTAATAGCTGTTTTAGAACTTACCAATAAACTTGAAACTAGTGATGAAGAGACTATACAACCACTAACACAATATATTTCGCAGCAACTATGTCAAAATCAAACTAGTACAAATGAACCAATACTTAGACGAGAAATTGCACTCACACTTTATGATAAAAATCGAGAAATTTCAACTATACTTAGAGATGATTTGAGCACTTTAAGTGACAAACCTATAATTGCTCTCAATCTACTAGCTGAATTAAAACATAAAATCTCTGAGCAAAAAGAGAAGACCTTTATCCTCCTTTGCACAATTGAAAGTATAGAAGATATTGAAGAGATTGGATCCTTTGTACTGGATTCAAATATCATTGCAATTTTTATAGGCCCTGACGATGATGACATGATACTTCACTCTGGAAAATACAACATCGCCTCATATATCCCTATCTCAAAATATACAAAAGAGCAGCTCCAACACAAGATTAAAGAGTGTTTTTACAACATTACCAAAAATCCTAACAGCAGATCCCAAGTGAGTATCTTTGTAGGAACCACAGGAGGAACAGGTACTACTACAATCTCTTCTAACCTTGCCAATCTCACAGCAAAAGAGCAACCTTTAAAAAATGTGCTTTATCTCGATTTTTCTAATACCAAAGCAATCAGTAACATCTTTTTTGGTCTTCCAGCACCCAAACATACGATTGTAGATTTGTTAAATCATGAAGATTTTAGTATGAAAGAGCTCCAAGAGTGT
This sequence comes from Campylobacterales bacterium, assembly GCA_029935075.1. Taxonomy (GTDB): domain Bacteria; phylum Campylobacterota; class Campylobacteria; order Campylobacterales; family QNZT01; genus SZUA-1433. The sequence continues at coordinate 7,467 of JAOZKZ010000042.1, read as the reverse complement.
GGTCTTTATAAGATTAAAAATAACCTCTATATCATACCAGGTATCCAATCCCATATTGATTATGAGCAATTAACAGATCCTGATAATATAAGAAAAATTATCAATTTAATCTATACCTTGAAAAAACAGTTTGATTATATCATTATAGATGGTGGGTTGGCACAAGATAGTGAACTTCAAATTGCCATCGATGAACTCTCTGATAAGATCTATATTGTCACAGAACTTACCACGATACATGTTTCGGTCTTGCAAACTTATCATGAGCTGATGCGAAAAGCAGGCTGGAAAGAGAAAGTTAAAATTGTAATTAACCGAGAAAATTCTCAAAGCTCTATCTCTCCAAAAGATGCAAAAGAGATTTTAAATCTCAATAAAAGCAAAGATATGAAATTTGACATCCATTTGCCTAATGAAACCTCAGTCTTAAGAGAGTGTTGGAACTATGGAAAAATGATTACCGATGCTGTTCCAAATGCAAATTTTTCTAAAGCATTGAAAAAATGTTCATTTTATTCCGATATAGAGATAGATACTACATCCTCTAAATCATTTTTGAAAAGATTGCTGGGAAAATAAGGAATAGATATGGGCTTGAAGCAGCAAATTGCTAAAAAAAACCAAACCAGTTACATGGATGAAAGAGAAAAAAGTACGGTTAAAAAACCACTCGTACATGGGAAGAAGCCCACAAATAAAGAAAATCTTCAATTTCCACAGATTTATACCTATCCTGCACTTTTTAACATGGCACACAATATCCATGATGATTTTGTCTCTCGTCTTAAAACCAATGAAAATATCTCAGCAGAAAAACTAAGAGAGAGTATTCCAAACTTTTTGGCAGACCACTATGAAGATACTGGCGTCTTTCAAAACAGTGAAATCAAAAATGAGATGATTGATTTTATCGTTGATAATTTAAAAGGATACGGCCCTGTAAGCTCAATTTTCAGGATTACAGGCGATGGGCTCAATGATATCATTATCAATACCAAAGATTATATCGACATCATTTATAATGGTAAAACGATTGCTACTCCGTATAAATTTAAAACTGAAAACGATCTTCGACGTGTCATCGACAAGATGCTTGCAGAAAATAACCGAAAAGTAGATGATGCACACCCAATAGCCTCAAGTAAACTCAATGATGGATCAAGGATAGAAGCACAAATTCCTCCAATCGCAGCGGGTGGTGGAAGTTGTTTGACTTTAAGAAAGTTTCGTGATCTTCCACTTTTTTTAGAGCAAATTATCGACAGTGAACAGATGGATTATAAGATGGCTTATTTTCTTCTAAAAGCGATACAAGGAAAACTTAATATCATCGTATCAGGTGGTACAAGTTCAGGGAAAACAACCTTTTTAAATACCATGACACGCTTTATCGATGAGGGAGATCAACTTCTGACCATCGAAGATACCAAAGAAATCATGCCACAAATGCCATGTCATAGTGTCAGAGCCTATGAGGCAAGACCAGCAAATGAAGAGGGAAAAGGCGAAATTACACTAGAACTTCTTCTTCGATCTGCCCTTCGTTCGAGTCCTAGACGAATCATCGTGGGAGAGTGTAGAGGTGGAGAGATCGTTGTTATGCTAAATGCTATGAATACAGGACATCCAGGATCTATGACTACCGTACATGCAGATGATACAAAAGAAGCTATTGTGCGTATTGAAAATATGTACTTAGAAGCCAGACCTAGTGCAAACAGCAACTTTATCAGATCACAAGTAGTTAGTGCCGTAGATCTCATCGTACAGCTTGTCAGATTTCCCGATGGGACGAGAAAAGTTGTCAAAATTTCAGAAGTTGAAAAGCGAATAGAAGATGGTGGTATCGTATCACTTCTTGATATCTACCAATTTAAACGTGAATTAACCCATACAGACGATAAAAAAGTAAAGGGCAGACAAGTTGCAATGTCAACTCCTTCACGCTCAATTAGTAAAATGGAGATGTACGGAATTGATATCGATAAACGCATATTTGATGACAATTTTGTCATGGAAAAAGAGATGCTTGTCGAAGAACTTGATAAATTTTTACCAGATGTCATGTGTGGTTGGAGAGATGATTTCATCAAAGATATGTTTAAAAGTGATCCAGATATTTTTGATAAATGGCCACACTTTAGCAAGCTTCTAAATAATGAGAGACCATGATAACACTCTCGCCTATGGTTATTACCCTAACAATTGTCACACTTCTATTTTTGGCAATCATCATAGTCCTCGGTATCTCCTATACCAAAGAGCGTTTTGACTCAGCAAAATTAAAACAGGTTTTATCCACCAAAGAGGAGTCGATACTTGAACATCAAAAGGATGTAGGTGATGATAATAAAAGTAGTACCTTTTTAGATAAGATTGCCATACGCCTCGCCTATGCAGGTTGGGATAAGATTAATACCTCCATCTTTCTTCTTATTGTATTTTTTAGTGCTTTAATTTTTGTTGTACTTTTTTACTATATTTTTTCAAACTTTCTTGCTTTTATCATTGGAGCATTGATAGGTGGAGCCATTCCCTTTTATGTGATGAATAGCATGATATTTTCCAGAACAAAACAGTTTAATGAGGCACTAAGTGAAGCGATGTCTGTTATTGTTCGTATGATGCGAAACGGTGTAGGTTTTGAAGTGGCACTCAAGCGTGCCGTTGAAATTTCTCAATCTAAACTATTTCACGCACTTTTTGAAAAACTATTAGCAGAAAAAGATCTTATCTCAGAAGAGAAAGCCTTTAAACACATGTATCAAAAAATAAACTCAGCTGAAATTAAAATATTTGGTCTTGCTATCGGTATCGGGAAAAGTTCAGGCGGTAAATTTTCAAATACCTTGGAAAAACTCGAACACTCAATTAAACAAAGAGTCATACTTCAAAGAAAGGTTACCGTTGCCACTAGAGAGGCAAAAGTAGGAAGTTACATGATTGTTGGACTTTTAATTTTTATCTTTTTTATCCTTGATTCAAATTTTGAAGGCAAAATTATAGAGCACTTTTTCTATAGCCAAAAGGGGAAATTTGAGATTTTACTGGTCTTTATGTGGGTAGGACTTGGGCTCTTTATCAATGAGCAGATGACAAAGGTAAAAGCATGATAAACACACTTTTACTGGCTCTTATTTTTACAATCATCATGACAATTGTCTGGCTTATTTATAAACAGTATCAAAAAGCAACCTATATGAGACAAATTGTTTCGGCTCTAAAAAGTCAACATGATGAACAAAACATGATATTAGATCAAGTCACAGTACCTGAACATAAGATCAATAAAACCCAAGAGCTAAAATGGAAACTTTTACAAGCAGGCATTGAAAAAAGTGAGTATCTACAAACCCAATGGGCAATCTACGCTACAGCACTTATCTTGGCAATTTTTCCCTATTTCTTTTTTGAACTACAAACTTCTATTATGCTCACTATCGTTGCACTTTTAATTGCTGTTTTTGCTCCAAATCTTTATCTTGATAGTGCTAAAAAAGAGCGTGTTGAAAAGATAGATCATGATCTCTCAAGCTTTTTAGATTTGATTATTATCATTTTAGAATCTGGAGGCGGACTTAAAAACTCACTCAATTTTGTTGCCAATGAAGCTGGAGATATATTATCTCCGATTTTAATCAATGAAATCAAGACCTTAGAGAATGAATTGAGTAATTCTGACTCAAAAACTGCGTATGATAACCTTGCAAAACGCACAGGGAGTAAATATATTATCTCAATGGTCGATTTCCTAAAACTAGCCGAAGAGACAGGGATGGGTGTAAAAACAATTTTTGAAAATCAAGCAAAAGAGATTAAAGATGCGGAATTTTTTGCTGTAGAGAAAAAAGCAGCAACGGTTAACCTCTCTTTGACACTGGTTGTTTTTCTATTTTTACTGCCCGCTCTTGCGGCATTTATCGTATTGCCCATGCGTGCAGGCGGTAGTATTTTGGGAGGTTTTTGATGAGAGATAGTAAGCTTTTTGTGATTATATCACTGCTTTTTTTATTGTTAGTGAGTCTTAGTGGTCTCTTTTATCTTTATCAGCAAAATGAATCTATACAAAAAGCTCAAGATACGCAAATTAAACTCATAGTCGCCAAACATGATATCAACCAAAATAGTAAAATCAAAAAAGAGGATTTGAAAACAATCCTTATGGCAAAATCAATGGTAACTTTTAAACCCTTGATAGAGGGCGAAATTATTGGTAAATATGCAGCTGTACCTATCTTTAAAGAGGAACCAATCCGAAGTGAGAAGATCAGCAAACTCATAGAAAAAGAGGATCACAACTCTACCGCTAAAAAAGCAAAATATGATCTCTACAACATTGCAACCAAACATTTTAAAAACACAAACTATATGCTTAAAAGTGGCGACTTGATAGATATCATAGGGGTTTGGGAAGAAAATGGAAAGTTTGTCATTACTTATTGTGCCGAATCTGCTGAAGTTCATGGATTTTTATTTCATGGAGTTCTAGAAGAGAAGGCTATGAAAAAGGTAGATAAGGTTGTCAAAGATCCAAAAACTAAAAAAGAGGTGATAATCCCAAGATACCAGCAAGCTGATGAGATACTCCTTGATACAGATGGAAAAATTATCACTTCTATCATCAAAGCACATAACAAAGGAGATCAGCTCTGGATGGTTATGAGTGGTGCTGAAGATAAAAAGAAAATTCTTGAAGAGATTAAACAGAGTTATACAGTCAAAGAAATTCCCGTGAAAAAAAGCGTCGTAAAAAAGAGAAAACGAAGAGCATCTAATCTACAGGCCACTATCTCCTATGGTGCTAGTGAAAAACATAGTGTATCGGTTTGGAAATAGATGATGAGACGAGCTGTTGTAGAACAAATTATGATGCTGTTAATGATTTTTGTTTTTTTAGTCACACTCTTTTTTCTAATCATCGATTACTCCTCCGTAGCAAAAGTGCAAAATCAGCTTGATATGCTTACTCGTGAGGGTTCACGCTTGATTTCACTAGGCAAAGGAGAGGATAAAGTAGCAAATATGGTCAATCTTCTTAAAACAAACTATTATAAATCTGTCACAACGGACGATATTAGTTGCATAGAAGATAGTACATTAACTACAAACAAAGTACTTTTTACCGTAACTGCACCTTTTCACTCAAGATTTGATGCAATTGGAGAGAGTGGTGATGTTAATATAGTTTCAACTTCTGTCGCTTACAATGAGTGGAGCAGCAGCGAAGTGAATTGTACAATTATACTTCAAAAAGAAGGAGCTATATAATGAAAAAAATAGTCACATTACTACTGTTTTTAACACTACATCTCTTTGCTAGAGAATATGTTGTGTTTAAAGAGGAATATACAGTCATATCATTTGATCAAAGAATTAAATCAATTAAAATCTCTAATCACGATATCGTTTTTGCTGAATACAATAAAGATGCACCTCTACCTTTTACAGAACTTATTGTTTTTGGTAAAGAGTATGGAAAAGCCAATATTCTTATCACATACAAAGATAAAAGCACACATAGCTTTTGGATTAGTGTACAACGAAATTTAGACAGCATCAAATCATCCATAAAAAGTATCAATGATACACTCTCATTGGAAGAGTATGATAAAAGCAAGTTCATCTTAAAAGGTGAATTTCACAACAAAAAAGAGAAAGATGCTATCTATAGAGTATTTCAAAACATGGAGATTAATACTACAAAAGATATATTAGATATGAGTAGTACACTAAATCCACCTACAATTGCCAAAATAAAAATGTATATCGTTGAAATGAGTAACAAAAATATCAGCGAATTTAAATCAAATCTAAAAATTTTGGGAGATCTCAGCGGAGATACAACATTTCAAGCAGAATCTATTTTGGATCAAAGTCTGACACTTGATGGAGCATTTACCTCTTTGATAAGCCATTATGGATCAGATTTCAATATCGTCAATGCCCTTAATGTACTCAAAAGCAAGCAACTAGCCACAGTTTTAGATGAAAGCACGCTTACTGTCATGGAGGGAGAAAGCACACAATTTCACTCTGGAGGAACCATATACGTCAGAGTACAAGGCACAACAACTGAAGGTCAACCTCTTTCAGATATCAGACCAATCAAATATGGAATCGAACTCGATATCTCTTTGGATAATATCAGTGCCAACAATACGATGCTGCTAACCATAGATACACAAAGTGTAACGATAAACTGGTCAGAACAAGTAGATGGAATTCCAGGTTTTGGTAAAAAAGAGATACGAACCAGAATTGCTGCTAAAAACAATAAAGCAATAATCCTAAGTGGTCTTGTTAGCCATGAAGATTCTAAAATTATCACTAAAGTGCCACTTTTAGGGGATATTCCAATTTTAGGTAGACTGTTTAGAAGTGAAAGTTTTAAAAAGGGTGAGAGCGAATTGATGTTCTTTTTGATACCGCAGATAGAGTCGTAAAAAAGAGATATAAAAAATATCCCTTTTTACAATGAATGACTAATTTGTCAAAGTATTGATTGTTGAGTTTACCTCTGTTATAACAGTTGCTGAACTATCATCTAAAAATGTTTTAATACCTGCGATTGCACCTACACCTACTAAAATTAACAGTAGTGCTACGATAACACCATTAACACCTTTTGTACTTTTGACTCTTTTGAAAAACTTACTCATGATTTTCTCCTTATTTGTTATGTATAAACTAAATCGACACATACAAAGAAAACTTAACAAGGAAAAGTATATTTTACTATTAAAATTTATATTTGGTCAAAAACGCATTTAATTGATTTGCAAACTGATGTGCATCTTTAGTACCAAATGGAGGTGGACCTTTTGTCATCTCTCCTGTGCTTCGTATCTCATCCATAAGGTTTCGCATCGCTAGATACTGTTTGATATTGTCTACACTATAAAGCTCTCCACGATGGTCTATTGCATGAGCATTTTTTGAGATGACACGGTCAGCTAGAGGTATATCTGCGGTGATTACCAAATCACCCTCATTTGCCATCTCAACGATATGATGATCTGCTTCATCAGCACCAAGCTCTACGATTTGATATGTCACATGTTGTGAGTTTCCGATAGTAATTTTTTTATTTGAGATTACAAAAGTTTCTAAAGAGAGTCGTTCAATCTGCTTCAGGAGAATTGGCTTCAAAAGATTGGGAAACGCATCCCCATCTACAAATACTCTCATCAGAGTATCTCTTTTACACGACCTACATTGCCATCCATCAAGCGTACTTTGATGCCATGAGGATGTGTTGGAGAAGAGGTAAGAATATCTCTTACAATTCCCTCAGTTAATGTACCACTTCTTTGGTCTTGTTTGAGTACGATTTTTACACTAAGACCTGATCTGATATTTGCTCGTTTTTTTCCATCCATAATATTATTGTATCTCCCAAATGAATATATTTATCCTATTTTAGCATTTCTCTCTTAGTCTATCACTTCTAAATATTGAGTAATATAA
>JAOZKZ010000189.1 GCA_029935075.1 Campylobacterales bacterium | reverse complement strand
GTCGTAGTCCAAAAGATAAGTTCTTTGTAGACCAAGAGCCGTCAAATAAGTATATCGCTTGGGGTGATATCAATTTTAAAACAACAAAAGAGGTATTTGATGACCTTTTTGCAAAAGCAAAAGCACAGTTATCAAATAAAAATCTTTATGTTCAAGATTTGTTTTGTGGAGCAAGTGCTGCAAGTAAGAAAAAAGTACGATTTGTTACTGAAATCGCTTGGCAAGCACACTTTGTAAAAAACATGTTTATCAGACCAAAAGAAGATGAACTTGAAGGTTTTGCTCCTGAATTTGTTGTTTATAATGCATGTAGAGTAGTTGATGATGAGTGGAAAAAACATAACTTAAACTCTGAAGTTTTTGTGGTATTTAATGTTGAAGAAAATATCGCTGTAATTGGTGGTACATGGTATGGTGGAGAGATGAAAAAAGGAATTTTTTCTATGATGAATTACTGGTTACCACTAGAGGGTAAACTAGCGATGCATTGCTCTGCAAATGTTGGAAAAGATGGAGATACAGCTCTATTTTTTGGACTATCAGGTACTGGAAAAACTACACTTTCAGCAGACCCTAAAAGAAATCTTATCGGAGATGATGAGCATGGTTGGGATGAAGATGGTGTTTTCAACTTTGAGGGTGGCTGTTATGCTAAAGTCATTGGACTAGATGCAGAAGGTGAGCCTGAAATCTACGGAGCCATTAGAGAAAATGCACTTTTAGAAAATGTAGTTGCAGATGCAGATGGTGTTGTTGACTATACTGACTCTAGCAAAACTGAAAATACAAGAGTCTCTTATCCAATAGAGCATATAGAAAACCATGAGCCATCACTTCAAGCGGGACATCCTAAAAATATTATCTTTTTAAGTGCAGATGCTTTTGGTGTACTTCCTCCTGTGAGTAAGTTGACAAAAGAGCAAGCGATGTACTTTTTCTTGAGTGGTTATACGGCTAAAGTGGCTGGAACTGAAAGAGGTATTACAGAACCTGTTGCAACTTTTTCAGCATGTTTTGGTGAAGCATTTTTACCACTTCATCCTACAGTTTATGCAAAACTATTGGGTGAGAAGATTGATGAACATGAGGTAAATGTCTATCTAGTCAACACTGGCTGGACTGGTGGTGCTTATGGTGTGGGGAAAAGAATGAGTCTCAAAGCTACTCGTGCATGTATAGATGCGATTATGGATGGTTCAATCTTAGAGAGTGAATTTTCTACAACTGATAGATTTAAACTTAGTTTTCCAACCACTTTAAATGGTGTTGATTCAAAAGTTTTAAATCCAAAAAATGCTTGGGAAGATGTAGATGCTTATATGGCAACTAGAGATAACTTAGCAAAATTATACATAGAAAACTTTAAAAAATATCTAAAAGATGATGCAGAGTTTGACTATTCAACTGCTGGTCCAAAGTTTTAAAATATAGGCACTTTTAGAAGTGCCTATCTCGCATAAAGTACTAATTCAGTACAATACAATATCTTTTACAAATAATTAATATAGCTATTTCTTATAAGGGGAAATTATGAAAAAAGTTCTTATTTTAGGTGGTGGCTTCGCTGGGGTTGAAGCTGCGATATATCTGCGAAAAAACAATTTTGAAGTGACACTTATCTCTAATCGTGACTATCTTTTTGTCTATCCTACTTCTATTTGGATTCCAACAGGAGATGCATCTTTTGAAGAGAATTGTATTCCACTTGAATTGCTTCAAAAAGCTCATGGTTTTGAACTTATCATCGATGATGTTGAATCTATCAAAAGTTTAGAGAAAAAAGTCTATTGTAAAAATAAAACTTATGAGTATGAGTATCTTATCGTTGCAATGGGCAGTGGAAAGATGAAACATAAGGGTCTTGAAAATACATTAACTATTTGTGGAGAACCTACAGAATCTCTAAAAATCAAAGATAAAATTGACGAACTTATCGCAAAAGGTAGTGGAAAAATCGCTATGGGATTTGGTGGAAATCCAAAAGATCCTAGTAATGTTAGAGGTGGACCTACTTTTGAAGTGCTTTTTAATGTTCACAATAAATTAAAAAAACTTGGAATTAGAGAAAATTTTGAGTTGACATTTTTTGCTCCTATGAAAGAACCAGGGGCTAGAATGGGACCTCAAGCACTTAAAATGATGGATTTATTTTTTAATAAACTTGATATTAAAGTACAAGTAGGAAAAAAGATAGAAGAATTTAAACCTAATGGAATTTCATTTGAAGATGATATTTTTATAGAGAGTGATTTTACGATGTTTATTGCAGCCGGAGATGGTCATAAAATTTTTCAAAATTCAGATCTCCCACTAAACGAAGCAGGACTTGTCAAGATCAATGATTATTGTGAAATAGAACATGATTATGATGATGTACCTGAACATTACAATGTTTTTGCCATCGGAGATTCAGTAGCTCTTGAAGGTCCAGATTGGCGTGCAAAACAAGGTCATATCGCAGAAGTCATGGCAAGAAATACTGCTTTTAATATAAATGCTATGGAAGAGAACATAGCAGAGCGAAAAGGTTATTTTGAACATCTAAATATCTTATGTGTTATGGATAGTGGCGATGGAGCTGCATTTGTTTATCGGAGTGATAAACGAGGTTTAATGATTCCTATGCCAGTTGTTGGACATTGGATGAAAAAAGGCTGGGGTTGGTATTATCGAAACTCAAAGCTAGGAAAAATTCCGAGAATACCTGGGATGTGAGAACCGTAAAGAAAACGACAATAGTTTGTCGTTTTTAGGTTCGCAACCTTAGTGGTCGGAACGAAGTGAAGCCGCAACGGCATCAAACAGAAACTAAATAAACAAACCAGTTTTGAAAGTCAGAAATAAACAATAAGCAAATACTAAAAAGGTTCGCAACTTTAGCGGTCGGAACGAAGTGAAGCCGCAACGGCATCAAACAGAAACTAAATAAACAAACCAGTTTTGAAAGTCAGAAATAAACAATAAGCAAATACTAAAAAGGTTCGGAACCTTAGTGGTCGGAACGAAGTGAAGCCACGACGGCATCAAACAGAAGCTACATAAACGAACCACTTTAAAAAATCAAAAACACCTATTAATTTTCTTTAGCTATAATCCCCTATAAAAAATCAGGGGACTACATGGCAAAACTAGCATCAGGACGTGTCACAGAAAAAAGCTCACAACTCTTAGATGAATTTAACGCATCACTTCTATTTGATAAAAAACTTTATGCTGAAGATATTGAAGGTTCAATTGCACATGCGAGCATGCTTGCAAATCAAGGTATTTTAACTAGTGATGAACTAACTCAAATTATAGAAGGCATGGCACAAGTTAAAAACGAAATTGAAAACGAAAAATTTGTTTTTGATATCTCTGATGAAGATATCCACATGGCAATAGAAAAACGCTTAACAGAAATCATTGGAGATACTGGTAAAAAACTCCATACTGCAAGAAGTAGAAATGACCAAGTAGCTTTAGATTTTCGCATGTATGTTCAGAAAAACAGTAAAAACTTAGAAGCTTTAACCTTAAAATTAATCAATACGCTTTTAGATATTGCCTCCATACATGACGAAACTATGCTTCCAGGTATGACCCATCTCCAACATGCCCAACCGATAAATTTTGGTTACCATATGCTTGCTTATGTAGCCATGTTTAAAAGGGATGTAGAGCGTTTTTCTGATAGTTATAAGAGAAACAATTTTTCTCCTATTGGTTGTGCTGCACTTGCTGGAACGCCTCATAATATAGATAGAGAGTTTACAGCTCAAAAACTTGGGTTTGATGCCCCGACGGTGAATTGTCTTGATACTGTAAGCGATAGAGATTTTGCACTTGAAATTCTTTTTAATATCGCAACTTTAATGACCCATATCTCAAGACTCTCAGAAGAGCTGGTTATCTGGTCAAGTTCTGAGTTTAAATTTATTGCTTTGAGTGATGCGTATTCTACAAGTTCATCAATCATGCCACAAAAGAAAAATCCTGATGTTCCAGAACTACTTCGAGGAAAATCAGGTCGAGTTTATGGAAATCTTATCTCACTTTTGACAGTTCTAAAAGGCTTACCACTAGCATACAATAAAGACATGCAAGAGGATAAAGAGGGTGTGTTTGATAGCGTCGAGACAGCTGATGTTTCACTTCGTATCTTAAATGAAGCATTAGCAACCATGACTGTAAATAGTGTCAACATGGAGTCAGCTTGTCAAGTTGGGCATTTGAGTGCTACGGATTTGGCTGATTATTTGGCAAAAGAGTGCGATATTCCTTTTCGTGATGCTTATAA
>JAOZKZ010000188.1 GCA_029935075.1 Campylobacterales bacterium | reverse complement strand
CATTGTGTCACTAAATTACACACCTTTATATACTATCAATTTAACTTAAGATATATTTTTTACAATAGTTTTAATTTGGTATTTTCTTGTTAAAAATCACATCTAAATCAAGGCAAAATCCGTAATAGTAGCGTTCTAAATGACGATATAGTTATATGAGACATAAAGTCCCAGAAATACTAAAAAGGAAAGAGGTACACAATGTTTATGATTATGGGTACATTCGCAGCCGTCGTATTTATGCTACTTATTGGTTTCATCGGTGAAACTATAGGTGGAATGTTCTCTTCATCAGAAGAGTCTGAATCTTCAATGAGCGAAGAGAGTTATTCAGAATACGCTACAGCATAAAGACATAATATAGAAGTAATATAAAAAAATGCTTCTATATTGCACACTTAAAAAAATTAAACAAATCTCCTTGTAATAATTCAATATTTTTATTTTTATTTAAGATTAATTAAATATACTTGATTTTGAAAACAGAAAGGAGTCACTATGAAATTATTTACAAGACTATCAATACCATTCTATTTTGGAGCAACTGTTATACTCTTAGGAGCTGGAGCAGTAGTAGAGATTATCAAAGAGTACTATCCAATTGTTAGAGGCACTATTATCTCTTTTATTCAAAAAACTTACAAGTCGTATAATAGTTCACGATCAAGTCATCCATACGGTAGACTACCTGCAGTATGATCTTAGCCTGCAAAGTTTTGCAGGTTAATCTTTTTCACTTAAAATTTGATTTAGAGTTTCAAATACCCCATCACTTCCCTTTTCCATCTCTCTAAAACCAACCATTAATTCATCATAATCAAGATTTGGCTCTTTAATCACATCAAAAATCTTATGCGTAGCATTATGCACAACAGAATGAGGAGCTTCCAGCTTTTTAAAACTTGGAGTATCTTTGAAAAACTCAAATCCATCCCCTTTTTCATACCATTGCCCCAATCGACAATTATGATGACTTACAAAAGCAAACTGCTCTTTTTGTGTAATGCCAGAAAGATAAGTATTGACTTTCCAAATGATATGGTCGACTTTTGCTAAAGTCATAAATATACAATCATTTGTGTGTTGATTAACACTTAATGTTTCATTCATCAGTCCTGTATTATTTTCTAGAATACTTCGTAACTCATTTACCGAACTATTAGAAGTATTTACATTTTCTAAAACTTGAGTAAATTGTCCCGTCACAGTCATAACATCTTGTTTCATAGACTGCAAAGATATGTTAATCTCAGAAACTGCCTTATCTGTTTGATCAGCTAGCTTTCTTACTTCATCTGCAACTACTGCAAAACCACGCCCATGCTCTCCAGCTCGTGCTGCCTCAATTGCGGCGTTTAATGCAAGTAAATTGGTTTGGTCTGAAATATCTTTTATCATTGATAACACACCACTAACATCATCAGCTCGTGAGGAGAGTGCTTCTATCGTAGACATAGAGTCTTGTGAAATTACCGATAATTCTTCAAGTGTACTTGAAATTTGACCAGTCTGTGCATTGGTATTTGAAATCGTTGAAAGTAGACAAGAGAGTTTTTGATTTCCATCTTTGGAACTGGAAACCGACTCAGCCATGTTTTTTTGAATATCTAGCAAATTACGCTTTAATTGCTCATTTTGATATTTCATCATGCCACGAGGCTTATAGTCATTTTTCTCCCTTAAACTATTTTGAGATTCTAATAACTGTGCGTGAAGCAATTCATTTTCTTGTTTCAATACAATATTTTCTTCTCTCAAATACTCTATTTGTTCTTTATCAGCACGATTTTTAAATAATGTCATATACATTCTCCTTATATCAATTGTCTATAAATCGTCATTTAAAGAAATAAGTTTATATAATAAAACTATGGTTATCAAAAAGAGTTTACAACTTATTTTACTTCTATTTATATCTATAGTTATATATATTGTATTTTCTTTTATTCTTTTACTATTTCCTTCCGAAAAACTATGTACAAAAGAGACAAAAACAATTTATATCTACCATGACACAGCACATACTGAGATTATGATTCCAGTACACTACTTCAACAACACAGATTTAAAATATTTTTCAACACTTTTAAATAATCAAAATTATGGCTACCTTGCTTTTAGCTACGGCGACAAAGAGTTTATGATGAAAGTACCTACATGGAGTGATGTAAAGCTAGGAATCACCCTAAAATCACTATTTACCAACACCCCTGGACTTCTTCGCGTTGGGCATTATGGGGGCATAAACAAAGAAGATTCTGTTAAAATTAATCTCTCAAAACTTTGCCTTGAAAAATTACAAAAGAGCATTTTAAACTCCTTTTCAAAGAAAAATAACAAATTTCAAAGATACATAGACCACTACAAACACCCAAAAATATTCTATTTTCAAGCCAAAAAAAGCTACAATCTTTTTAATACTTGTAACACATGGACAGGAGATAGGTTAAGAGATGCTGGATTAAAAGCTTCATACCTAACGCCGTTCTCACAGCAAGTTATTTACCCCTATAAATAAAGGATTTCCCATCACTTTCACATTTGTACATCTCATCCATATATTTGCAGTTTTCATCTACGGTGGTTTTCTATTTACAGACAATCTTTTCATGGCAAAAATGAAAAAAACGCTCTCTGATGAAGAACATGCCAAAGCTAGAGAAGCGATTATGATGCATGTGAGAAAAGTTGTACCTTATGCACTTTTAGTGGCAGTGGCTTCTGGAGTCTATATGTTTTTTCAAGTTTTTGGAGAAATTGGTAAAGATGGTCTGAGCAATTTTCAGATCTTACTATCACTAAAAGCATTTTTAGGATTGTGGTTAGGACTTCGTGGAGGGATGCAACTGTTTTTCAAAATCAACCCTTGGCTATTTAAAAGTCATCTCTTTCCATTTGGGTTGGTTGTCGCTATAATCTTTTTATCACAACTGATGTGGGAATTTTAAAGTAAATTTTCAGTAAAATCCAAATAAAAATATAGACTTTTTAAAAGTCTAAATGGATAATTAAATGTCAGAAAATTGCAAAAAAGCTTATATCACAACTCCTATATATTATGTAAACGATGTACCTCACATAGGTCATGCCTATACAACTATCATCGCCGACACACTAGCACGATATTCAAGACTCATCGGACTTGATACCATGTTTTTAACAGGCACCGATGAACATGGACAAAAAATTGAAGAAGCGGCCAAAAGCAGAGGTAGAAGCCCTAAGGAATACGCAGACGAAATTAGTGGAAAATTCAAATCACTTTGGGATGAGTTTGATATCTCTTACGATAAATTTATCAGAACCACCGATGAAGACCACAAATTAGGCGTTCATAAAGCATTTGAAACGATGTATGCAAAAGGTGACATTTACAAAGATAATTATGAAGGGTTTTACTGTGTCAGTTGCGAAACATTTTTCACAAAAATCCAATTAGTCGATGATGAATTTTGCCCTGATTGCGGAAAACCGACAAGCATCGTGAAAGAAGAGAGTTACTTTTTTAAACTCTCAAAATATGAAGATAGACTGCTTCAATGGTATGCAGATGATGACAAATGTATTTTGCCAAAAGCAAAGAAAAACGAAGTGATAAACTTTGTAAAACAAGGTTTACATGACCTCTCAATCACCCGAACAAGTTTTGATTGGGGAGTAAAACTTCCCGAATCTGTTAACGACCCAAAACATGTCATGTATGTTTGGATGGATGCTTTGATGAACTATATCACAGCCCTTGGATATGGTAAAGATGATGCAAACATGGAGTATTGGAGTGGTACCACGGTGCATCTTATGGGAAAAGATATCTTACGATTTCACGCTATCTACTGGCCTGCATTTTTAATGAGTTTAGATCTTCCTCTTCCTCGTCACATCGGAGCTCATGGCTGGTGGACAAGAAACGGCGAAAAGATGAGTAAATCAAAAGGAAATGTTGTAGACCCAAGAGAAGTTGCAAATGCTTATGGTTTGGAAAATTTCCGATATTTTATGCTTCGTGAAGTTCCTTTTGGACAAGATGGAGATTTTAGCCAAAAAGCACTCATCGATAGGATAAACTCTGACCTTGGGAATGACCTTGGAAACCTTATGAACCGTATCATTGGCATGAGTGGAAAATACAGCTCGCTTGTGATTGACTCTACAAATGTTATGAAATACCATCAAAAAGAGATAAAAGATGCAGAGCTGATTATCGATACTCTTGAGCCTTTTATCTTTGAGCTTCAACTCAACAGATTTTTAGAAGAGCTTTGGAAAGTTTTAACCATCGCAAACCAATCTATCACAGCCTATGAGC
>JAOZKZ010000187.1 GCA_029935075.1 Campylobacterales bacterium | reverse complement strand
AAGATGAAAATCCTACGATTGGGTTACTTTTATGTAAATCAAAATCTAAAATAGTTGCAGAGTATGCTTTGAGAGGAACAACACAACCTATAGGTATTGCTGAATATGAGTTGAGTAGAGCTATACCTGATGATTTAAAATCACAGTTACCTACGATTAAGACCATAGAAGAAGAGTTGGATATATATAAAAAATTGATAGATAAGTAGTTATTTTAGCAAAATAATAAATGTTAAAATTATTACAAAGAGAGGAAGTCATGAATAACACAAACATTATGAAAAATGACCTTGGCTACCTATTCTCTCAAAAAGAGAAAGCTTCCCTTGGAATCTTGTCAGTAGCTAGGAACTTTGGAAGTATTTTAGCAAATAATATATTAGTAAAAGGTTAAATTATGAGCAAAATATTACTATACAAAACCCCAAATCAAGATGTAAAATTAGAAGTTTTAATACAAAATGAAACTATATGGTTAAATCAAAAACAGATATCTAATCTTTTTGATGTAAAAGTTCCTGCTATTTCTAAACATCTTAAAAATATTTTTACAAGTTCTGAACTTGATGAAAAAGTGGTTGTTTCCAAAATGGAAATAACCACTCAACATGGAGCGATAGAGGGAAAAGAACAGACTAAAAAAGTTAATTTCTATAATCTTGATGCCATTATCTCTATAGGCTACCGAGTAAACAGCCAAAAAGCTACACAGTTTCGTATATGGGCTACCAAGATACTTCAAGAGTATATCATCAAAGGTTTTGCTATGGATGATGAGAGATTAAAAAATCCTAATCAGCCTTTTGGAAAAGACTACTTTGATGAACAGCTTGAACGCATACGAGATGTACGAAGTAGTGAGAGAAGATTTTATCAGAAAATCACAGATATTTATGCTCAGTGTAGTGCAGACTATGATCCTCAAAGCCAAGAGACAAAAAACTTTTATGCAACCGTACAAAACAAGCTTCACTATGCAATGGTGGGGCAAACAGCATCTGAAATAATTTATGATAGCGTAGATAGTAAAAAGCAAAATATTGGACTAACAAGCTGGAAAAATTCACCCAGTGGGAAAATAAGAAAGTCTGATGTGTCTATCGCTAAAAATTATCTTCAATTGGATGAGTTGAACTTGTACAATAGAATAGTAACAATGTATCTTGATTTTGCAGAGTTCCAAGCTGAAAGTAAAATTATTATGTACCAAAAAGATTGGATAGTGAAACTAGATAAATTTTTGACTTTTAATGAAAGAGTGATACTTCAAGACAATGGTTCGATAACGGCACAACTAGCAAAAGAACTGGCAGAAAGTGAATTTGAGAAATATAAAGAGATACAAGATAAAGTGTATCTGTCTGATTTTGATAATCTAATCTTGAAACTGGAGAAGAAATGAGTACCCCAAACACAAACGAAACCCAAATACAAAACAACACCATAGACCTACTGAAAAACATGGGCTACATCTACCTCTCTCCAGAGGAGATGACACAGCACAGAGGTAGTACTAGGCAAGTAATCTCAAAAGATGTACTACTAAAACAACTTCAAAAGCTTAATGGCTTTGAGTACAAAGGTATGCAATACCAATTTTCTGCGAAGAATATAGCTTCTGCCATAGACGACTTGGATGTACTCCTCAATGAAGGACTCATGACTGCAAACCAAAAGATAAGTGACCAACTGCTACTGGGAAACTCGTACAGTGAAGAGCTAATAGATGGAGTAAAGAAGAGCTTTTCTTTGCACTACATAGACTACAAGCATCCTGAAAATAATGTATTTCATGTCACAGAGGAGTTTGTGGTAGAGAGGGTTAATCAACAGGAACACATCAAGACTAGAAGACCTGACCTAGTGCTGTTTATAAATGGCATACCGTTTGGGGTAGTAGAGCTGAAAAAGTCTAGCATCAGTACAGAAGAAGGCATCTCTCAGATGATACGCAATCAAGGTCATGATGAGATACCAAACCTCTTTAAGTATGTACAGATAACACTAGCAGGAAACAACCACTCTCCACAGTACGGAACAACAGGTACAGATAAAAAGTTCTATGCTGTTTGGAAAGAGCAAGATGTAGATTTAAGCAGTGTAGTGAAAGGGCGTACACCTTCACCATTGGATAAGACAGTGTACTCACTCTTTGAGAAGCACCGTATGGTGGAGTTACTACATGCTTTTGTCATCTTTGATGGTAAAGTAAAGAAGATAGCACGATACCAACAGTTTTTTGCTATAGAAAAGATACTTGCTCGTATAGTGAAACTAGATAATACAGGTAGGCGACAAGGTGGACTCATCTGGCATACACAAGGGTCTGGTAAGTCTCTGACTATGGTGATGTTGGCAAAGGTCATAAAACGAAGCATAGTAGGCTCTAAAGTCATCATAGTCACAGACAGAAAAGACCTCGACAAACAAATACACGACACCTTTAACAACTCAGAAGTCAAAGCAGAACGAGCAAAGTCTGGGAAAGACCTTGTTAAGCTATTGCAGTCTGGTAAGTCTGTCATCACTACACTCATACATAAGTTTGAGAAGGTTAAAAATGAGAGTGTTACCTTTGATGACCCCAACACCTTCATACTCGTAGATGAGTCACACCGTACACAGGGTGGAGGCATGCATAAAGCCATGAAAAAAGTATTTCCAGAGGCGTGTTACCTTGGGTTTACAGGTACACCACTCATGAGAAAAGAGAAAAACTCGTTTATTAAGTTTGGTGGAGAGATACACCGATATACCATCAACCAAGCAGTAGAAGACAAAGCAGTACTCCCACTACTCTATGAAGGACGACTCGTAGACCAATGGGTGAATGATGAGAAAGGACTAGATAGACGCTTTGAGCAGATAGCTAGACATTTGAGTGAAGACCAAGTCTTGGATCTGAAAAAGAAGTGGGCTAGGTTTCAGAAGGTAGCTTCTAGTGAGAGACGGCTTGAGATGATAATGTTAGACATCAACGAAGATATACGAAAACGCTTACAAGGTACAGACTTTAAGGCGATGCTTGCTACTAGTTCTAAGTATGAAGCCATCAAGTACCACAAACTTTTTGAAGAGATGGGTGATATACGCACGGCATTTGTCATCTCTGCACCTGACAGTAGAGAAGGACACTCTGAGGTAGATGATGAAAATAAAGCTTTCATACAAGAAGAGTGGAGCAGGATCATCAAGAAGTACGGAGATGAAGAGAAATACCTCGACAAAGTCAAAGACGAGTTTGTCAATGGGGATGAGATAGAACTGCTCATCGTAGTGGACAAACTCCTTACAGGATTTGATGCACCCAGAGCAGCGGTACTTTACATCGACAAACTGCTTAAAGAACATAATCTTTTACAAGCCATAGCAAGGGTAAACCGTCTCTATGAGGGGAAAGACTTTGGGTTCATCGTAGATTATCGTGGGCTACTTGGTGACTTAGACAAAGCACTCAATGACTACTCAGGACTGGCAGACTTTGATGAAGAGGACATTGCAGGGGCAGTATTTGACATCAAAGAAGAGATAGCTAGGGTTAAGACCTATTATGAGCATTTGGAAGAGCTGTTTCGTCCGATTGGAGCAGGGACTTTAGTCCCATCAATAGAAAGATTTGATAGCGGGACTGAAGTCCCTACTCCATATTATCCTGATGACCAAGAGAGCTATGAAGTCTTTTTAGAAGAGGAGGAACGGCGAAAGCTTTTTTATGACTACCTTTCACACTATGCAAGAGCTTTAAAACTAGCACTCTCTAGTGATAAGATGGAAGAGGTGTTTGATAGTAATCAGATAGCAGAGTTCAAAGAGAAGATGAAGTTTTATGCAGAACTACGCAAAGCAGTACGCATACGCTACCATGAGCAAGTAGACTTTGGCAAGTATGAAAAACAGATGCAGAAGCTACTCGATATATTTATCTCTGCTGATGAGGTAAACCAGTTGACTAAACTGGTAAACATTTTTGATGAAGAGTTTGAAGCAGAGCTAGAAAGAGTGGTAGGTGACAATGCTAGAGCAGATAGTATACTTAGTGCCACTACAGCAGTCATCACAGAAAAGCGAGAGAGTAACCCTGCGTACTATGATAAACTTTCAAAACGCATACAAGAAATCATAGAAGAGTACAGAGAAAAACGACTTACTGAAGAAGAGAAACTAAAGCACTCTAAAGAGATACGAGACTTACTCCTTAAAGATGAAGTAGAAGAGGAATCTAACTACCCAGAGCGTATCAAGCAAAACACACAGGCACGAGCTTTTTATGATAACCTAGAAAAAAACTTCATGGAAGCGATAAATAATGTAGATG
>JAOZKZ010000186.1:2209-4320 GCA_029935075.1 Campylobacterales bacterium | reverse complement strand
AATGAAGAGGTTACTGCAATTCTTTTAGAAGAGTGGAACTTTGACTCTGAAATGTTTAATGCAATCAGACATCTTCACAATCCTGAAAATGCAGAAAAATCTGTACAAAAATATGCTCAAGCACTGCATGTTGCTAAAACACTTATCTCCACACACAACTTTGGAAAAGATCCACAAGTTGAAGCTGCTCTTGAGTTAGTAGAGCAATATGGTTTAGATAAAGATCGTTTTGAAGAAGTTGTAGCAGATCAGTTTAATATAGCGAGTGTTTAAAATTATTTGATATTGTGATATTATTCCAAAAAGGAATAGTATCATGATTGATTTTGAACACTTTCACACCCTCCTCCCTCAAAGTGTTGGCTCCAAAAGTGGGGCTGTTGCACCTACTATCACACCATCCGCTGCTTTTGGTTATGAAGATGCCCAACAAGCTGAAGGAATATTTAGTGGAAACATTGCAAAACCTCTTTATGCCAGAATGGGAAATCCAACCAATGCAAACTTAGAATCAATTTTATCAAAAATAGAAGATGCAAAAGGTGCTATCGTCACTTCATCAGGCATGGGAGCAATCTCAATGGTGCTGACTGCTTATCTAAAAAGTGGAGATGAAGTTCTTTGTATTGGTGGTTTTTTTGGTGGTACTTATGCCCTTATGACTGAAACGATGCCACGCTTTGGGATAAGTGCAGATTTTTGTGATGTGGATGATTTTGAAATAATAGAAAAAAAACTACAAAATGGTCTGTCCATGGTACTTGTTGAAAGTATTGGAAATCCCAATCTAAAATTACCAGATATCGAAAAAATTGCCACTTTATGTAACCGATATAATACACTTCTTTTGGTTGACAACACAGCAACCCCACTTTTGTTACAACCACTCAAAATGGGGGCAGATATCCTTATCTATTCGACAACAAAAAATATTAGTGGACATAGTGCTTCTCTTGGTGGCGTGGCTCTTTTTAGAACGGTGAAGGAAGAGGATAAACTAAAAACTGAAAAGTACAAACATCTACATAAGATAATTGATAAAATGGGAAGTAAAGCGATGATTGCAATTTCCAAAAAAAGAGCACTTCGTGATTTTGGTATGACCGCTAATGCTTTTGGCTCTTTTATAACTATGTTGGGATTAGAAACACTCTCACTTAGGATAGAGAGAGTTTCCAAAAGTACAGAAATCATTGCAAAAGCACTTGATGGAAAACTTGAACATGTTAGTGTCAGACATCCTTCTCTTAACTCCCATGAACACCATGCTCGCTATAAAGAGATTTTTCCTTCAGGTTCTGGCTCACTTATGACTTTAGATGCAGGGACAAAAGAGAAAGCATTTAAATTTTTAAACCATACAAAGCTCATAACCCAAACGGCAAATATTGGAGACAATAGAACACTTGCACTGCATATGAAAAGTACTATTTATAGTGATTTTGATACTAAAGATTTAAAAGTTCTTGGGATAACTGATGGGCTTATCAGAGTCTCTATCGGGCTTGAAAATCCGAAAGATATTATCAATGATTTTATTCAAGCAAGTAAGTTGATAAATTAACTAATATCTATTTATAGAAATGTTATAATTAGAATAACTAAAATAAGGAGGATGATATGAACAAAGAACTTAAAGAGATGTTGGAAAAATCAAGTAAAGCACTTGAAAAACTTCAAGACACAGTAGAAGATATGACAGAGGATTTAGCTGGTGATGCATCAGATTTGTGGAAAGATATGAAAAAAAACTTTTCAGGGGTCAATGAGAAACTTAAAACTGCGACAAAAGATCTTGATCAAAAGGGTGATGAGGCAAATCTACAAGCACATCTTGGAGCTATGGAAGCACATGACAAAATGAGCAATATTAAAGAGAGCGTAGAAGAGTTCACAAAAAATATCTCAGATACTGCGGAGACAAAACTAGATACTGCAGCACTTCGTGCACATTTAGCAAAAATGGAAGCGGAAGATTTTTGGGAGAAAAAAGGTAAAACTTTGACTAGTGACTTTAATGAATCTCGTGAAAAAGTTCAAAAACTAACCGTTGATGCGGTAGGTGAGCTTAAAGATTATTTTGAAAAATTAACAGAGACGCTTACTAAAAA
>JAOZKZ010000186.1:0-2109 GCA_029935075.1 Campylobacterales bacterium | reverse complement strand
GGAGACAATGATTTGCTCAAATCTTCCTGCGTTGGTGTAGTAATACTCCATCACAGTTTTGAGCTCTTTATCTGTAAAATTATTGTAGGCATATAGTGAATTTATAAGCATAGTTTCCCTAATTTGATTTGAAATATCTTCAAAAATTTTTTCTGTCTCGTTTGTTGTAACAAGTTTAGCATTGATTGATCCTAAAAGTTCACCAATTAGATGCACAGCAACGGGTGTTAACTCCAATCTATCTGTAAATGCGTTCATAACATTTATACGATTGTAAGTTGGTGGATTCTTCTCAATTTCCCTTAGATACGCTACTCTATTTTTGATATCTTTTTGACGCATTGAATTTATAGCACTATTTTTATACTTTGAACCCAATGGACTTTTATAATAAGCTATCACATTTTTCAACAAACCATCACTAAACTCACTTGTAAGCTTTGTTTTAACATACTCTATAGCATGTGTAGAGTTAAAACTGATTTTAATATCAATATCTTTCAACTTCTCATCTTTAATATTTTTGAGATAACCTCTCTCTATCTGTTGAGGCAAGGCAAAAATAATCTCTTTAGCACCAGAAACCTCTAAATACTCTTCAACTAATTTTATATCCGCTTTTGCAAATAATGCACTTGTTATGAGTGAACACATCATAAATATCAATATACTTTTTTTCATAATTCTTACCTTTTGTAAACACATCGACCATTTAAAAATATTTTTTGATATAATCAATAAAAAAGTAGGCAAAAGAGACAATTATGAGATGGAGAGATGTAAAACAGCACAAAATTACACACAAAGAAGAGATTCAAGAGAAAAAACCAGCACTACCTTATGCATCTTATGGAGATAAGATCAAAGCATTTATCACAGATACATTTTTACTCTCGCTGCCAATATTTTATGTTGTGATTTATCTTGTCTTTGGAAACCGTGAGGGCTTTCAAAACGACATGCTTTTAGGCTGGTTTTATATTCTGGGACCTTTAGGAATTGTTATCGTTCTATTTTATTTTCTTTCAGGGCAAACGCCGGGAATGAAAGCTTATGAGATAAAGGTCATTGACAATAAAACGGGAGAAAAACCATCCCTACTACTTGCAATTTTACGATTTTTCTTTTTTAATATTGTACTTTTCTCTTTTATTGGACTATTTTTTAGCTTTTTGAGAGAGGATAGAAGAGGTATACATGACTTATTTAGCGGTACTTCAGTTATAAAATCGACTAAATGACAAATCGCTTTTTCAATATCTCCGCCTTTTTCTATTTCTACTTTTCCATCATCGGGGTTTGGGTGATATTTTTACCTAAAATCTTGCAAAATACAGGCTATAGTGCAACACAAATAGGAATAATATTCTCCATCCCGCCACTCATGCGGTTTTTGACACCATTTTTCTTTTTAAAGCTCTTTTCTCTTAGTCAAAGGGTACTCCATGTAACGCTTGTAATGATGCTTTTATCAATTCCTCTATTGTATTTGACTATCCATAATTTCACTCTATTTGCAGTGACAAATATCTTTTTTGGCATATCTTTTGGATTGGTCTTACCTTATATCGAAACTTATGCACTTGGCGAACTTGAAAAAGAGCGATATGGAAAAGCAAGACTTTGGGGATCGGTGGGGTTTACTATCATCGCTTTGGTTTTGGCTAGGGTATTTGATAACGATATAGGGCTACATTTTATCGCTATTTCGATTACTTTAAGTGCTTTTTTTGCCTATATCATCTCACTTGATGATGGACACTTTAACAATAAAACTAATCAACAAAAAGATACATTTTCACTTTTTAGTCACAAATATTTATGGATAAGCATCTTTTTCATGCAGATGAGTTTTGGAGCATTTTATAGCTTTTTTACGATTTATGAAACCGACCATGGCATAAGCCTTGAAACAGTAAGTTATCTCTGGTCATTTGGAGTATTATGTGAAATAGTTCTCTTTTATTATCAAGCACATGTGATTAAATTTGACCTATTGAAAATCATAAAATTTACAATTTTTATAACCGCTATTCGATGGATGTTACTCTATCTTTTTCCAGAATCACTTTTTATCTCTTACCTTTCACAAAGTTTTCATGCCTTTAG
>JAOZKZ010000185.1 GCA_029935075.1 Campylobacterales bacterium | reverse complement strand
TCATGCCATTTCGTGCAGATGATGATGACCAACAACAAGGTCTTGATTTTTCTGAATGTGGTTTAGAGAGTTATCCAGAGTTTGTAAGAAATTAATATATAAACTTTATTTAATGGCTTGATTTTTGCTATAATTGCATAAATCTTCCATTAAGGACATATATTGAAAACAATCTTCCGCGAATACGATATCAGAGGTATTTTTGAAAAAGAGTTAAATGAGCAAACTGTTAAACTCATTGGCTATTTTTTAGGACTAAAAATTAAAAAAATCGGCGAATATGTCTCAATTGGCTATGACGCTAGAGTACACTCTCCAAAGCTTTGTGGTTGGCTTACAAGTGGTTTTAATAAAGCTGGCGTAAAAGTTCTTGAGATGGGACTTGTTGCGACACCAATCAACTATTTTTCAAATTATCAGGAGTTTGATGGTATCACTCCATCAGCTTCAGTGATGATAACAGGTTCACATAATCCTCCAGAGTATAATGGTTTTAAAATTACAGTAGATAAGGCACCATTTTTTAGCGATGATATTTATGCTTTGGGTGATGAGATATTAGACAATCTTGACTTAGAGATAGAGGATAATACTACATCAACATTTATAGACGCAAAAGATAGATATATTGACTACATGGTTAAAGAGTTTAACCATCTAAAAAGTATTGATAAAAAAATCATTTTAGATTGCGGCAATGGCGTAGCTGGTGTGGCTATCATCGATATTTTTGATAAACTAGCACTCAATTATGAGAGCATGTACACAGAACCTGATGGAACTTTTCCAAACCACCATCCAGATCCATCAGTTGAAGAAAATCTAGTAGATATCAAAGAGAAGTTAAAAGGTGATTTTGATTTAGGTTTTGCCTACGATGGCGATGCTGATAGAATTGCAGTTTTGACAAAAAAACATAATATCAAAGGTGATGAATTAGCACTTTTATTCTCTAAAACGATGAAAAATCCAACTATTATCGGTGAAGTCAAATGTTCACAAGTAATGTATGATGAGATTAATAAAATTGGAACAGCCATCATGTATAAAACTGGGCACTCAAATCTCAAAGTAAAGATTCGTGAGACTGGTGCAGATTTAGCCGCTGAAGTGAGTGGTCATATATTTTTTAATGACCGTTACTTTGGTTACGATGATGCACTTTATACCACTTTGAGAGTTTTAGAGCTCATCGAAGGTGGTATGGATTTAGATGCAGAAATTGAAGCCCTTCCTAAAACTTACTCTACTGAAGAGTTAAAAGTAAAGACAACTGAGAGCGAAAAATTTCCACTTATTGACAAAGTTAAAGAGTTGTTACAAAATCCACCAAAAGATTTTCCTAAAATCAAAGATATTATTGATATTGATGGAGTAAGGATAGTTTTTGAAGATGGTTGGGGATTAGTTAGAGCGTCAAATACAACGCCAATAATTGTTACAAGATTTGAATCTACCAATGAAGATAATGCAAAACTTTATGAAGAAAAAATAAATGCGTTAATTGACGAAGCAAAAAACGCATTATAAAACAGGTGTGTAATTCCTATAAAGGAGTTACATTCTCTGCTTGTGGTCCTTTTTGACCTTCACCAACTTCGAAAGTTACTTGTTGACCTTCTGCTAGTGAAACACGTCCACCACCATCGTTGTTTACTTGTCGAAAATGTACAAATACATCATTCCCGCCATTTTCTTGTTGGATAAATCCATAGCCTTTTTCGTCGTTGAACCATTTAACGGTTCCATTTAGCAAATCTGCCATATGTCGTGCCTTTGTAAAAAATATACTTCACGAATGAAGTACGAGTCGAAAGTTAGAGCGTTTTTAAAAAAACAAGTATCTTACATCTCTCATCGAAAATTATTATAGCTGATTTTTTAAAATAATGCAATTATATTTTTTAATTAGTGTAATTTGACTGATAAGACCTTTCTAAAAGTGCACTTGAGAGTAGAGTATTACGCTGTGTGAGAAGTGAACTGGCATTAAAGAGTTCTTCTTCACTTGGTTCATTTAATCCATATAAATCATTAAATAGATTTAAATATGAAGAAACTTGATTGTCATCATTGCTAAAAAGTAGACGATTTAACTGTAAAGATAGCGTTCCAAGTTTATTAGTCTCCTCTTGGGTTAATTTCTCTCCTAAAATTTTATTGTATCCATCTGTAAAAAATGAAAAGTTAGTATTGCTGTTTCCAAATAGTTGACCAATGGAGTGTTCAGTTAAATAACTACTTAACTCATTTGTAAGATTTTGTACCTGTTCTTTGCTACCTTCACTAACTCCTAAGTTTTGAAAAATTTTATCAAAGTTGATATTTTCTAACTGTGAAGTATTATTTGAATAAATAGTATCAAGACCTGAGCGTAAACTATCAAGTTGTTTTTGTTGATTTGCATCGAGATTATTCGGGATTCCAAAAATACCATTTAGCATACTATCTATTTGTGAGATTTCAAAGAGATTTTTGGATTCACTTGAAAATGTAACGGTATCAATAGCACCATTTTTAATAGACTCTGCAATTTGGCTAATCTGTTTTGGAGAATTAGTCGTATTAACATAACCACTATTTACAATATTTGTAACACTATTGGTAAATGTACTCATGTTTAACTCCTTGTGCTATCATGATACCATATATTATCAGGGGAATGGGAATGTTAAAAAAGGCACATGAGTATTACAATCAAAAAAATTATAGTGAAGCATTAAATTTATATAAGCAGTTAGCTGATGAAGGAAATCCTGATGCAATGACATCATTGGGATTTATGTACCAAAATGGGCAAGGTATTATTAAAAATAATGCTGAGGCGTTTACTCTATATGAAAAAGCAGCAAAAAGTGAACAACCCTATGCTCTATTTAATCTTGGATTACTCTACGCCAATGGACAAGGCGAAGTTGAAGAAAACCATTTTAAAGCATTTGACTATTTTCAACGCTCTGCCATTGCTGGTGTAGAATTAGCACAGTATGAAACAGCTTTGAGGTATGAGAGAGGTCTTGGCTGCGTTCAAGATTTTGAACAAGCAGCTTACTGGTACGAAGAGGCAGCAAAAAGAGGACATGCTGAGGCATTTAATAACCTAGGTGTTCTTTATAAAGATGGATTTGGAGTAGAACAAAATTATCATCGTGCCTTTGTCTGTTTTTCAAGGGCTAGTGAACAAAACCTTCCCATGGCACAATACAATTTAGGACAGCTTTATGATGCTGGTTTGGGTGTAGAACAAAACAATGAAAAAGCACTAGAGTTATGTAGACAGGCTGCTTTTGGAGGACATGAAAAAGCAAAAAGTATCATTAAAAAACTACAAGAAAATGGAACTATTGTTTTCTAATCTAAGTTTAAAGTAAATTATTTTACACTACAATTCAAATAATTTAACTTAGATTGTGTGATAGGGCATTTCATATAGTGTTTGTGCTTTGCATTAAAAATTTTAGGACAAATTTGAGCTTATGCCATAGCATAGGCGATGATTTTTTCTGAAATTTATGATGTAAATGACAAATGCTAGATGCAATGTTCTATTACACAATCTAAGTTTAAAAAAGGAGACGATATGGCAATAAAATTTATCATCGCAGCACTTATAATTTTTGGTGGAATGATGGCATTTAAAACATACCAAGAAGGTGGTTTTGCTAACGCACAAGGCGTTAATGCACCAGTTCAACAAGATGTTGAAGCACACTAACTAACTAGCATCAACAGTGAGTGTCATCTCGTACACCCACTGTTGAAGCGGTAACAAATCTTCATATATTTCATACGCTAAATCTACTAATTTCTCTTCAAAAAGTATTTCACTTGGCTCGTATTGTTTATAAGCATACATGGCATTAAATTTTGTAAGAAATCTATAGCTTATATCTTCATCAAACTCTCTTGGAACTCTTTTATATTTTGGTTCTGGGATAGAGTAGCCTTTTTCATTCATGTTGACTAAAATTTCAGCTAGAGAAGTTCTATGTTTTTCATTTTTAATGTAGTCACGATATCCATGTAAGGTCTCTCTTGAAAACCCCCTGATTCCCACCGCGAAAAAAAGCTCATCAGGAGAAAAGTGCATATAAAAACTAGAACTCTGCATCCTTTTTCCAACACCTTGCCAAAAAATTACACCGATACGACTTTTTATAGGGGTTTTATCTTTTGAAAAACGAATATCTCGATAGATTCGAAAAAGGGAACCATTAACTTTTGGTTTTGCTTTTATAGTAGGCACTAGTGCTTGGAGATGTTCACCCATCTCAACTACATAGGCAGCACTTGGCTCTTTGATAAGTTTTTCATACTCATCACGATGGGCTTCAAACC
>JAOZKZ010000184.1 GCA_029935075.1 Campylobacterales bacterium | reverse complement strand
TCCATCAAGTAGTAAATAAAATGAGGAAAGATAAAATATGCAATCATTGCCACCATTAGTGCCTTTTGTGTAAAAGGCTCACTACCGATAAGATCGCTGAGAAGATATAAACAGTAAGTAAGTAACGCCCAAAACATATATGCAACAGGCATATAGTAGCTTTTAAGCTTTTTAATCTTTACAAGTGTAAAGACACCGACATAAGCTGCTCCAAAAATAATCACTAGAGCACCAGACACAAATACAGTCAAAAAGTCCTCTAGCGGAATCTCCGGTCTTATTACCAAAATTTCTTCCATTAGTGCTCCTTTTGACTTTACAAGAGAATTATAAGATAATAAAAACTAATTATCTTTGACCTATGTCAATTTGGACTTAAATAAAGATTAATTATAATGAGTTACTCAAAAATTATAGTTAATTTTTGAGTATCGATAATATTGATATGATGGTTTTTTTCTACGGAAATGAGATTTGCTTTTTTAAAACGGGTAAGGATACGAGAGAGTGTTTCAGGGGTTATGTTCAAAATAGAGGCGATTTGTGTATTTTTATGTGTTTCAAAAAGCTCTCCATGTTCGACAATGATTTTTGCTACTTTTGCTTCGGAGGTTAGTATCATCTCTTTATGAATCACATTGGAGAGAATTTTAACTTTTTTTGTTAAAGATTTGATAATCTCCATGCAAACTTCTGGATTTTGAAAAAAATCTTTCTCAAGTCTTTTAAAATCAATTTTTAGGATTTGCCCCTTTGTTATAAATCTAGCAGTTGCTGGATAGTTTATATTTTCAAAACATGCAAGTTCTCCAACCATGCCAATAGGAACAAATTGGTGAATATAAAGTTCATTTCCCTTAGCATCTGTCTTATAGAGTCTTAAAACGCCTTCAGTAAGTATATAAAGTGTACCTGGGTCATCTCCCTCATAAAAGAGGATTTCATCTGAGTTGTAGTTCTTAAAATGTGAGATTTGTTCTAAGTTTTTGAGATGTTTATCACTTAATTTTGAAAATAGGGGTATATCTTTGATTCTATCCATGTATGTTCATCTCTTCTTTTGTGTGTTGTTTTCAATGCCATCATTGTATGTTTGTGAGATGTTACCCAAATTTTGCTGTAATTTTTTCAAAAGCTTTGAAACATGGAGTAAGTTTTCTGTAGATTCGATAGCGATATCTTCTGTATTATCAAGGTTTTTATTGAGGTTTTTCTTCTGGGTATCATCAATTTTACTATCCACTAATGCATTGTCAACCTCTTGTGAAATCTCTTGAAGTTGGAGTATCGCATCTTCTGTTTTTTTGATAGCGTCTTCTGAACGCTCCATTGCTAAATTTACTTTTTTTGTAAATGTATTGATATGAGATGAGGCCTCTTTTAGTTCAGCTTCACATGCAAAATCGATATGCATATCTTGCTGGTTTGTAATTTCTGAAGAGGCTAAATTTTTTACTTTTTGAACAAACATGTTTAAGTGTGTCTCTAAATCTTTTGTGAGTAGATAAGAGTATAACATAAAGAGCAGGGCGATAATACCTGCACTATATTGAAAGTTTTCCAAAAAGTTTATTTTGCTCTCTGAGTTATCTGTATAGAGCCAAACGGCTTCATCCATAGTATTTAAAAGGTTTATATTATTTTCTTGGATATAGGTTATGTACTCATTTATCTCTTTCTCTTTGTCCATCATGGTGTTGATAAACTCTTGATAGCCTTTCCAAAATATATGATTTTCCTCTATCAGTTTTAAGAGTTCTGTTTTTTGTAGAATCATTTTGTCATGGAGAAAATTTTTAATGGTAACATCATAAAGTTTTTGAGCATTGTTAAATTGAAAATAGTCATTTTCATTGCTCGTTTTTAAGTATCTATCAAAGTAAAGTGTCATCCGTTGTGATAACATTCTCTGTCTTCCTGAAAGATTGACATAATGGTGAGGGAGTTGATCTTTTACCATTTGTGAAACTATCTGGTCTGAAAAATCTAGTAGCGTGTTTAAATGCTCCATGTAAAGATCTTTATCTTTTTTTATTTGTATAATATTTGACTTTAGGGCTTCAACAATTATGGGAAAAGGTTTCCAAATATCTGAAACTTCAATAAGCTTTTGTGCAATTTCCATAGTTGGAGGTGGCGAAATGTTGAGATTTTTATCTCCCTTGCGCAAACTTTTCAGATAAAAATTAAACTCTTCAATACTTCTATCCAAATCTACAAAATCAAAAGAGTCTTTGGCTTTAATAAAGTAGATGTCTTTGGTAATTCTTTGTGAAAGCATACGTTCTTTTCCAGCGATATTGATTACAAACGAATCTCTTTCAGCCTTTTTACTCATAATAATTCCAAGTACAATAATTACAATAATCACTAATGATAAAAGTCCACCGATAATTTTTACTTTGTTGACGAGTTTTGAGGTTGATGGTACTTTACTCATAAATTTCCTTTAAACGGTCTATCTGGTGAATGATGACACTATTTTTATCGGTAGTTATAATCTCATTTCTTGCCAGTTTTTTAACAATTCTTGATAGCGTTTCTGGCTGAATGTGAAGCATATACGCAATCTCATGTTTTTTGAGTCGGTTATAAGTATGAAGATCAGTTGCTAAAAAATGGGCTACTTTTGCAGTACCATCATATACAACATCACGGTTTATGATACATTGAAGTTGGGCAATCATGGAAAAAGACTCTTTCATGACATTGTGCATTAGACGGTCATTTTCCAAATAGTTTTTTTCAAACCATATGTTGTCTATCGCTAAAATTGTACTATCCTCATCAAACTCTGCATTTGCAAAACACCTAATTATAGATTTATTTCCAAATTTTGAGAGATCAAAAATGAGCTTAGGACCAAAGAGTTTATAGAGAAAAACCTCATTGTCAAATCTATCTACTTTATAAAACTTGACTGAACCATCAATCAAGTAATAAACTTTTTCAAGACTGTCTTCTTCAAAAAAGAGAATTTGTCCTTGGTAAAAATTGTGTATAGAAGAGTGTGAAATCATCTCTGCAAGCAGATCGGTATCTAATGTTTTAAAAAAATCTATTGAACCTGTAAGGTCGTTGATATTAAGTGCTTTCATAACTTTTTATTATATAGTAATAAAAATGAAAGTATTATTAACCTCATGACCTTAATACCTGCCTTTTGTTGTGTTTGGTAAGATTACTTCTCCGTAAATCTGGTATATGGGTAAGATGCTCTCTTATACATTCAGGGATTTTTCGTCCATTAATCCTCATGATATCTGATAAAATAGAGTCTGCAATCGTTGCTTTGTCAAATTTTTTATACTCAGTTAAGTAATTAAAAATAAGTTCACTCAGACGGCTTAGTGATATTTGCCATGTAGATTCAGTTTGGGTATAAATCCACTCACTGAAATCATAAAAACCAGTAAACACATCATCTCCAAATATATGTTCAACAGTACTTTTAAAATTACCACTATTATATGTTAAGTCCCAAAAGCGTGCAAATCGTTTCATCTTTTGAATTATCTCAAAACTTAAATGGTCATTTTTCAAGATATCATAAGGGGGTTTATCGCTGTAAACCATGCCGTATTTTACATCATGTCGATGCAGGGTTGTACCTGATAGTTTTTTGAGGATTCCTATTTGGATCTCCGAGTCTGTCATACTTTTTAATCTATTTAAATTTTTAGCAAAGCTCTCTTGTGATTCACCAGGAAGCCCTACGATGAGATCAACATGAAGATGGGCATTTGTTTCGTTTTCCAAAAATGTGATATTTTTTTTGACTTTGTTTAAGTTCATCCTTCGATTTATATTGTCCAAGATTTCAGGATTTAGGGTTTGGATTCCGATTTCTAGCTGTAAAGTTGTTGGTGGAAATTGTATAATTCTCTCTTTTAGTGCTTCAGGAAAATGGTCAGGTATCACTTCAAAGTGAAGAGAGTATTGTTCGTCTTTTTGAAGAAAAAAGTCCATAAGAAGATTTGCATATTTTATATTTATATTAAAAGTTCTGTCGATAAATTTAAAGTTTCTTGCACCCTTTTGCCATAAAAACTCAAACTCCTCTAAAAGTGTATCCATATCAAATTGTCGTACTTTTTCATCAATAGCAGAAAGGCAAAACTCACACTCAAATGGACAGCCACGACTTGCTTCTACATACATATAACGATGTTTG
Source organism: Campylobacterales bacterium (assembly GCA_029935075.1). Taxonomy (GTDB): domain Bacteria; phylum Campylobacterota; class Campylobacteria; order Campylobacterales; family QNZT01; genus SZUA-1433. The sequence goes on along the minus strand of JAOZKZ010000184.1, from coordinate 182 downwards.
ACATCTTGGTCTGTATAAAATTGGTAAGGAAGTTCTAGCTCTTTGAGTTGGGGCATAGTTGCTTTGATGATTTTTGTTTCTATCTTTTTATCATCTAATATATCACGGCATAACTCATAAAAGCTTATTTCTCCTTCACCTTGGATAATAAAATCAGCTTTATCAAAATTTACACGAAAGGG
>JAOZKZ010000041.1 GCA_029935075.1 Campylobacterales bacterium | reverse complement strand
TTAAATTATTATTTGCTATTTCTACACCAGGAATTAATTCTAAAGCTTCTACAAGAGAAGTAATTCCTAACTTTTCTAAAGTTTTACCTTTGAGTGTTGAAATGATATATGGTTGATAATGTTCATTTTGTTTTGTTTTAGTAGCTATCTTTTTAAATTCATTTAAATCATTAGTTAATGATCCAAGTAAATCATCAACACTATCTTTTGCATAACTATATGATTGCAATAAGAGTAAAAAAAAGAGGACTGGTTTGATATTTTTTTGCATGCCGTACCTTTATTGTTATAATTAAAGTAATATCGGCAAATATAAGAAAAGTTTTACTCTTTACAACAGTAGAGAAATGGTAAATTTTGCACCCTGATGAGTATTTTTGACACTCAATTTTCCACCCATATTATTTTCAACAATAGTCTTTGTCATGTAGAGTCCGATGCCTGTTCCTTTGCCTTCTTCTTTAGTAGTAAAGTAAGGATCAAAGATTTTATTGATAATATCTTTAGGAATTCCTCCTGCATTATCTTCTATACTAATAATTACATTTGTATTTTCTAAAAAAGATTCGATTTTAACAACTCTTTTATCATCCTTATGCTCAACCAATGCATCTTTAGCATTGGACAAGATGTTAAGAATAACCTGTGAAAACTCACTAGGATAACCATTTATATCAATATCTTTTTCTAAATTAGTAAGAACTTCAATATTACTATTTTTATAACTTGCTTCTATCAATTCCACCGTTTTTTCAATAGAAACATCCAAAGAAAAATTCTCTTTAAGTTTATTTGGCTTGAAAAAGTCTCTAAAGTCATCTATAGTTTTTGACATAGAAGTTGTTAACATTTTCCCTTTATCTACAGATTTTTGCATAAACTCATCATTTAAATCATCCATTTGATAAGTAAAGTGAATATTTTGGAGTACCAATCCTAACGCATTTAGTGGTTGTCTCCATTGATGTGCGATATTTCCTATCATCTCTCCCATGGAGGCCTGACGAGATTGCTGGATAAGAAGTTGCTCATTTTTACGACTTTTTTCACTCTCTTCTTGTACCCTGATATCAAGATTTCTATTGAGTTCTTCAAGTTCATATGATTTTTCTGCTAAGGCATAAGTCCGCTCTTGAACTCTCTGCTCCAACTCATTATGAGAATTCTTGAGTTCCTCTTTTGAAATCGATAAGTTTTGGATCATGGTATTAAAATCTTCTGCAAAATCTCCAATTTCATCATCTCTTTTGATAGCTGCTTGAATAGATAAATTACCTTTTGATACCTCTTTTGCAGTTTGTGTTAATTCTAAAATTGGAGTTAAAATATATTTTGCCAAAAAATAGGATACAAAAAGTGCAACAAACATTGACCCAATCGTTAAATAGAATAAAAATAGATACATGTTTTTCATATTTTTATTATATTTACTCAATGAAAAATCAACATGAATCCATCCCCAATCAATACCAGAAATAACTATAGGCATAGCATAATGAAACAAATCCTGCTTTTGTAAATCAGAATAGATAATTTCATATTTCTCATTTTTTTGCTCAAATGGTTTTAACATGGGATTTAAGGTTTCAGGCATGCTCCATTCCTCTTTTTTTGATTCAAGAATCGTACCATCACTTTTAGAGACTGTAATTATAAATATATTAGGAGAATCATTGATAACATCCATATTGTGTTCAACAATAAAACTATCATCTTCATTAACCATGGCATCTGCACACACTAAGGAGATAGAGTTTGATAGAGTATGTGCTTCAGAGTGCATCACTTCCATAAGTGATTGTTTTTGCATAGGAAAAGTAAATGCTCCATAAAGTAGTATAAGTAATGCCAAACTACCAGCAAAAGAGAAGAAAATATTTCTAAATATCTTCTTTTTAAAAATTGCTAGAAATTGGAATTTATGTTGCACATCATCTCTTTTTAAGAGCTAAATACTCTTTATAATAATCCACCATAGGATTTATGTATGCTTTATCAACCGGTTTATACATTTTAGACTTTAAAAGTGTCAAAATCTGTTGTCCCTTAGGAGACTTTATCAATTTTTTAGCATTAACTTTATGAACATTATATAATTTATCATTCATTTTATTTGAGATTAAAGAGAGTGCTGGGATAAATATCTTTTTAGAGCTGTCTAATACCTTTAACTTTTTTGAAATTTGTGGATTCATCTCTGTCATCATATCCCAAGTATATTCAGGTATGACACATGCATCAATTTTATTAAAAAATAGTTTCATTAAAACTCTTGAATTTTTATCATATTCTTTAACTTCAGAAAAATATTTTTGATGTGTTGGGAGTCTATTTTGTAAAAGAGCGTGGTCAATATAGAGTAAATCCATATATTCAGATTTATGCTTACCTATAGTTTTATTTTTAAGATTTTTAATGCTTTTGATATTATTTGAATTTTTTGTCACTAATACATAGCTTATATAATCATCTTTAGTTGCTAAAAAAACATATAAATCTCTAATATAAGGATTAAGTTTACTCCTATTTTCTAAATAGTGCATAGTATTTAAGGTTAAATACTCAAGCTCTCCACTGATGAAATCACTCAATACTTGCTCTTTGTTATCATAGAAATCTAACACAAGTTCTTTATCATAATCTTCACTAGCAAGTTCATTTAACCATACTTTTATAGCAATTTTTGCATCTTTATTATGGATATAAGATAAGCCCTCAGATAAGACACCAAATTTATTTACCTCACTATCAGCTTTACAAAATCCAAATATTAGGAGTAATAATAATATCGCTTTTTTCATAACTTTACCTTCTCTATTTACCCACAACCAAAGCAAGGTTGGCAAAACTAAGTGCTCTGTCATGAATAGTTTGAAAATATTTCGCTTTTATCTGTGCTTCTGTGATTTGTGCCTCTACAACATCTTTTGTCTCTACCATATCTGCTTGATATGCTCTTGTATTTAAGTCTCTGTTTGCCTCTGTAGTTTTAACTGTCTCTTTTAAAATCTCAACTTCTTTGATATTACTTGTAGTATCAAAGTAAGCTTTTTTAACTTGAAGAGCAAGAGCATTTTTAAGCATATTTTGCTGCTCTTTCATTTTCATTTTATTGAGTTTCGCTTCGCTTACAGCATTAGTCGTTCTAAAACCATTAAAAAGATTCCACTTCGCTCCAACACCTACACTCCATGAATCATCATTTTGTGCATTTGACATACCACCATCATAGTTATTGTCAATTTTATCCAAAGAGCCAAAGAGTGCAATATTTGGTCTATACTCACTTTTTGCCTCATCAATCTTTGCATCATAAACCTCAATTGCTTTTGTCAAAGTACTAAGCTGTCTGTTGTGTTGATATGCATTGTCAAGAAAAAAGTTTAAATCATTTGATAGTTTTGAGGTATCCTCTTTTTCAATAAGCTTGATTTCACTTTTAGGGTCAACACCCATAGAAAAAATAAGTGCTGATTTTGCTAACTTCACATTTGAAGAAAGCTCAACAACAAAAGCTTTGATTGTAGAATTTGCTATAGAAGTTCTATAATAATCCGTTTTTTTAACATTTTCACTTCCACCTTCATACATCTCTTTGGTTAAGTCATTAAGTGCATCCATTCTAGCTGATGTATCTTTCAAAAGTTTTGTTACATTTTTTGCCAGCATTGCTCCATGATAGTACTTTGTAACATCAAAAATTATCTCTTGATTGGTTCTTTTATCTTTTTCATTGGCAATCTCTTTACCCAATCTTGCTTGCTTTTGTATGGCTGAAATCTTTCCACCAGTATAGAGTGGATAAGTCATCTTTAGAGAACCAACAACTGTCTCATCACCCATAACCACACTTTCAAAATCTAATGGCATTGTAATAGCTGGGAGCATACCTGTAGCAATTGCACCTTGTACTCTAGCTTGGTCTGCTGGTGTTTGTGCTTGCATCATAGCCAAAGCATTGCTTAAATCTTGGGGCAAAGCAAATTCACCCTTTGTAAGATTTACAATATTTTCATCTCGTTTAACTGCTGCTATCTCTAAATCAAGTGAAGGTAAATTAGCAGATATCGCCTGCTTATACTGAGCCTCTGCAATTTGGGTGTCATACTTAGAAATTCTATTTTTTTCACTATTGGCTAATGCTATCTCTATCGCTTGTTCTAAACTTATTGTTTTGTTGATAATTTCATTTGCATAACTTATAGAAACAGTTAACATCAATCCTACTATAATCTTATTTTTCATCTTATTATCCTTCTATTTTTTGAGTGCTAAATACTCTTTATAAATTCTCTTTACAATCTCTAACTCTTCAACCTTGCTTTCTACTATATGATCAGATTTAAAAACTGTCAATATCTGCTCACCTCTTTTAGTCTTGTGTATTTTAAAAGCTTGCTCTTTAAATGTTTGAACTCTTACCTCATCCACACCTTTTCTAAAATATGAGCTACTCGTCAATTGCAAATCTTCTGTTTTGATAATTTTTAATCTTTTTTTGATTTGTGGGTTCATCTCAGATGCGAGATTAAATGCTGACTCTGTCACAAGAGCCACATCAGCTTTTTTAAAAAATAGTTTTAAAATTGCTTTTGAGTATTTTTTGACAATTATATTTTTTTTAAAAAACTGATCTGAATCTTTTTTAAAATCTTTTTGCAGTTGGGTATTTAGATAAAGTTCTTCTAAATCACTATTTAACCTTACTATTTTCTTATATTTCAAATCTTTTAAACTATTGATTTTTGCATCTTTTTGCACAATTAAAAGTAATCTATTTTGAGCCTCATCATCTTTTCCAATAGATTTAAAACCATCTTTTAAAGAAGATAAATCAAAATTTTGTATAAACACAAGAGGAGATGCAGCAACAACATCAATCTTCTCTTCATCAAAATCTTTTTTTAACTTTTTGATATCTTTATAAAAATGTGAAGTCATTTTCATATCTGTCTGATGACTCAACTCTTTAGCCCAAAAACCCAAACTTATCTTGATATCTTTAGCATCGATATTTTTCATAGAAGGAAGATGATAGGCGATATTTAGTACATCTTTTTTCTCCCCAGCTAGAAGTGTGTTTAACATGGAGATGATAACTAGAAACAGGATGAGAATTTTTTTCATTTAGATACCTTTTATAGCACCTACATCGGCAAAAAGTAAGAAAAATTTAGGGTTTTATGAAATTTGAAAGATTATGGAATACCCAAAATTTGAGTATTCCATGAAGATTGTGTAGATATTACTCAGCTACTGCTACTTCTACAGGAGTACCTTCCCAGATACCATGCTTGGTACAGTAACCATGTGCCACTAGGTTTAGTTTTTTACCCGTTGGAATGATTGTAAATGTTGTTGTATTATGTGCTTTAGTATTACCTAAAGTTCCTGGAATGTAAGTCGCTTGTGCTAATTTAACTTCACCGTTAAATAGTGTCACTGACTCGATATAGTGATCAAAATCATCTGGATGTGTATACTCGTTACCCATTTTAACTGTTACTTCAAATGGCTCACCTTTCTTAGCTTCTGATGCACAATGGATAAACGGAGAATGTCTATCAATCAAATCTTTCTTAGCTTCTCTCTCTACTGTGTCGATATCTACATACTTATTAATTTTTGGCATATTATTTTTCCTTATATTTTAATATAAGAGAATTTTATCATAAGATTATTAAATTAAGATAAAATTACTCCTATTTAGTTAGCCATAATTATGCAGTAGAATCGCAAAAAATAGTATTTATGCTTGTGCCTTGGGTTTTACAAAAAATTTGAGGTTAACCAATAGGTTAATCGATGATTTTTTGTAGAACTCAGGGTGCAATGATAAATGCTAGTTTTGTGACTTCTATTGCATAATTATGGCTCATACAAATGTCACATCACTAACATGATGTTTCAATCCTAATTCAGCTCGTGGAATTCCAAGTGCAATTCCAACCATTTGAGGTAGATGCAAGATAGGAATTTTTACCTCTCGTCCAGCTGTTTGGGAGATATGTGCTTGCTGAGTGTCCATTCTTAGGTGACATAAAGGACAAGGAGTTACAAGAACTTCTGCACCATTGTCAATTGCATCAAGCATTGCAGCTGAAGAGAGTCTATTTGCCGTATCTGGAGCTTGAAGTTCAACATGGAAACCACAACATTTGTTTTTATGCTCATACTCAACATTTTTCCCACCAAGTGCCACGATAAGTCTATCGATAGAAGTTGGAGCATATGCACTCTCTCCACCGTTGCTAGATGCGTGTAATTCACTTGGTCTGATATTGTGACAACCATAAAATGCACCAATTTGCATATCTGTTAATGGTTTAGTCACTTTTTCAGCGATTGCATCAATTCCTAAATCATCAACAAGTGCATAAAGAAAATGTTTCACTTCACTTGTACCTTTATACTCTAAACCAACCTCTTTTAATTTACCATTGATAGTCTCTTTAAGTTTTGGATCGTGGTCTAGTCTCTCTTTTGCCATGGCTGTATTTAACTGACAAGTGTTACAGATAGTAACCATAGTAAGTCCAAGTTTTTCAGCATATACAATATTTCTAGCATTTAAAACCAAAGATAATTGATCATCAAAATCCTGAAGATGACTCGCACCACAGCAAGATGCTTCATCAAGCAAAACCAACTCAATATCCAAAGCTTTAGCGATAGCCAATGTTGACATCAAAAGCTCAGGAGTACTCTCTCTAGCTGTACATCCTGTGTAAAGTGCATATTTTAACTTACTCATTTTATCCCCTTAAACTTCGCAGTTGAAGATATCTCAACAAGCTTTTTAATTTCATCAAGATTTTTACTTTTTGGCATATTCCAAGGCATGATGATTTTACCTTTTTTAAGCATTTTTATAGCAACTGGAACATGTTTTAGTACACCGATATTTCCTTCACTATAACGAACCAATTCACCCTCATCTAAAAGACCATGTTTGACAATTGAAGGTTTAAATCCTACTGCATGACGAACCGCCACATTGTTTTCAGCCATCCCCTCTTCAAAAACTTGTTGATGAAGTTTTGTAATTTTTCCGATAGGGTCTAGCTCTTTTGGACACGCTTCCGCACACTCAAAACATTTCACACAATCCCAAATCCCAGGTCCAATTTTATTAACTGTATCTAATCTCTCTCTTTTTCCATCATCTCTTATATCTGCATTAAATCTATAAGCGATAGCAAGAGCTGCAGGTCCAAGATAATCTTCATTTACATTTACAGCAGGACATGAGTAGTAACAGTTACCACACTGAATACAATAATCCGCTTCATCGATTTTTTCTGCATCTTCAATAGATACAATATTTTCAGCCGTTGGTGCTTCATCAATCACACTATTTAGATAAGGTTGAACTGCATCATATTTTTTCCAGAAATCTTTTTTATCAATTACCATATCTTTGATAACTCTCTTTTTGTCCTGAGGCTCGATAACAAGCTCATCTCCAAAAATTTCTGTAAGGTCACTGACTCTATCTTTACAAGCTAGAGTCGCTTTTCCATTGACTTTTACAGCACACGAACCGCAAATTCCATGTCTGCAACTTCTTCGGTAAGAAAAAGAGCCATCATGTTCCCATTTGATACGATTTAATATATCCAATATAACTTCGCCCGGCTGAACTTCAATCTCATAATTTTTATAATGAGGAAGAACATCGCTCTCACTGTTAAACCTAAAAACTTTAAATGTCATCTTTTTTGCTTCTATATTTGCCATCATTCTTCCTTAATATACTCTAGCTTCTGGTTTAAACTTACCAAGCACAACATCGCCATACTCTGTCTCTATATCGCCATTTTCATCCATCGTTGCATAAGTGTGTTTTAAAAACTTCTCATCATCACGAGTATCAAAATCATTTCTAAAGTGAGCACCCCTACTCTCATTTCTTAGCAGTGCCCCTTCAACGATAAATGCAGAAAAATCAATCATATGCCCAAGCTCGATAGCCTCTTGCAAGTCAGTATTGTAAATTTTGCTCTTATCGTCTATTCGAATGTTTTCAAATCTATCTCTATAAGTTTTTATTAAATCTTTCTGTTTTTGAAGTGAATCTTGGGTTCTAAAAACTCCAGCATTTTCAGTCATAGAAGCTTGAAGTTCTGTTCTTAAAGCTGGAACTCTTTCGTTTCCATTGCTTTCAGTTAGTTTTTTCATCTCAGCCAACATGTTATCAGCAGAAGTTGAACTAACATCCATAAGCGTTAACTTATCGATATCGTCAACCATTGTCTTACCAACATGACGACCAAAAAGAGGAGCTTCAAGAACTGAATTTGCACCAAGTCTATTTGCTCCATGCACACTCACACACGCACACTCTCCAGCGGCATAAAAGCCAGTTACAAATTCCGTAGGACTTTTTCTAACTTGTCCTGCAATATTTACAGGAATTCCTCCCATGGAGTAATGTGCAGTAGCTGCAATCATAATAGGCTCTTTTACCATATCAAGTCCAAGGAATGTAATCGCTAAGTCTCTAAGCTCAGGAAGCCTTTCATTTATCTTATCTTCTCCAAGATGCGTAAGATCTAAAAATACTGCATCTTTGTCAGGTCCAACTCCACGACCTTCAAGAACTTCTTGAGTAATAGAGCGACTTACCAAATCTCTTGGTCCCAACTCCATTTTAGAGGGAGCATATCTCTCCATAAAACGCTCACCCTCAGAGTTTATAAGTTTTCCACCCTCTCCACGAGCCGCTTCACTCATAAGAATTCCCGTTCCAGCAAGTCCCGTTGGATGAAATTGAACAAACTCCATATCTTCAAGAGGTAAGCCATGACGGGCTACGATTGAGAGTGCATCACCCGTATTTGCATGTGCATTTGAGTTAATCTTAAATGCTCTACCATATCCACCCGTTGCAAACATCACAACTTTTGCATTGAAAATTGCAGGCTCACTTGTCTTGATATCATAAGCAGTAACACCTTTCACAACACCCTCTTCATAGATAATATCAGAAACATACCACTCATCAAGAAAATCAACTCCCAAACGGTTAGTTTGCTCAAACATAGTTTGAAGAAGCGTAAGACCCGTTCTATCTTTTGCATAACAAGCTCTTGGGTGTGACTGACCACCAAATGGGCGTTGTGCGATAGTACCATCTTCGTTTCTACTAAAGACAGCTCCCATCTTCTCCATCCAACGAACAAGCTCAGGAGCAGTTTGACACATAAACTCTACAGCATCTTGATCGGCTAGATAATCACTACCTTTTACAGTATCAAACTCATGAAGCTCGATACTATCTTCTTCTGCAAAAGCAGCATTTATACCACCTTGTGCGGCTCCTGAGTGACTACGAAGGGGATGAAGTTTGGTTAAAACTATAACGCTTTTTCCAGCACTTTTTAGCTCTCTAGCAGCAGCAAGTCCTGCAAGACCAGCTCCTACGATGATGGCATCGTATTTGTGTATTGGTATGCTCATTAAAATTGTCCTTTTGAAGATTTATATATTTGTTTGCATTATATTGTATAAGTGCTAAAGATATACAAAAAGTTGTGATTTACTTTAAAAGTAGAGAGATAAAACTGTTACGATTGTTTAAAATCGTAACAGGGGTAGATTTAGCCTAAACTCACCAAATCATCAGAATATTTATCTGCAGTAAACGGCTCATATTGGCTCTTATAGTGGAGATAATGTGCAGAATGCTTATGACCTTCAAGTGCTTCATCATTTGCCCAAGCTTCAACCACTACAAAAGTAGTCGGTTTATCTTTCATTTGATAAATATTATATAGTAAACATCCATCCTCAACTCTTGAAGCTTGTACCATAGTTCCTAAAAGTGCTTTTAGCTCTTCTATCGAATCATCTTTTGCTATAAAAACCACTTTTTTTGTGATTGTCATCCTACAAGTTCTTGTTTGATTTTATGTGCATCTAGTCCAATTTTTGAAACATTTGTGATACCAATGGCTAATGCAACCATCTGAGATATATTTAAAACCGGTATTGTTATATCACGACCTACTGCACTCTCACATTTTTTAACACTTTGATCTAGCATAAAGTGTGATTCTCTGTTATCAACTACTAAGATTTCAGCACCAGTATCAAATGCATCAAGGGCAATATTTCCAGCTTTTTTATGTGCAATTTTACTGTTTGTAGCTACGATATCAAAACCATCAGCACTATTTGAAAGTGCAAAGTCTACTACTTTTGCTCCAATTGCAGTTAAAAGTTTTTTCGCAACACTCTCAACCTCAGCAACATTCTCACATTCAAAACTACCCGTATAAAATGCAACATTAAACTCAGAAAATGGATGTTTAAGTTGTGAAACAATTTTATCTATGCCGATATTGTCAACTATCGTTTCAAGAGCACAATCTTCATCTTTTTTGACTCCAAAGTGAGAACATAACACCTCCTCAGCTTTATCATAATAGCTTGTAGATTCTGTACTATATCCTTTTACAGACTTTAATCCAAGCTCACTTTTTATAGCATCTACTTCATCCATGTTTTTACTAGGAGGATAGATACTACACTCTTTTTCAAAAAGCCAAATTCCATCTGGTTTATCTATGGCTTTGAGTATTTCACTCTTTTTAGCTGGGTACTTTTTCGTAAGATAGTGAGCATAAATAAACATAGAATCACCCATGTAGTCTTGGTTATAATCAAGTCCACTCGAAGCATAATAGATAGATTTTAAAGTTTTATAATATTTAAAATCTTCTTCTTCAGTAGCAAACTCTTCTAAAATTTCATGTTTTTGTATAAAATCACTATCATTAATTTTCATATCTTTTATCGCTCTAAATGTAGAGATAGGCTCAATCGTCCAAGAAGTGCCAAAAACTTCAACTGCTTTTTTGATATCTAAAGAACCTTTAACCGAAATTCCATTTATAGCTAAAACAGTTGACGACTTATCAAACTCAAATATCGCTTCAAGTTCTTGAATCTCTGTCAGTAAATCTTTTACTTTTTTACTGTCATCTATAGCAATCTCATGTCTTTTATAATACGGTAAAAAATCCGTCTTAGCATTGAAAAAAAATGTCCTAGTATCTAATTTTACACTCATGTTTGTCCCTTGTAAATTTTCGCCAAGTATATCATAATGCTTCTTTTTTAGCTCTTGGAGTATTTCGTTTGCCTTATAAAACAGCTCGTAGTTTTCGATCCCCTCTTCCATAATAGATAGATACTTTTGGTGAGTTTTCCAAACAGTTCTTGCACCCTTATCATTTCCCCGTTTTATAAGCTCAAACGCTGTAGCCCCATTTATAAAACCTTTACAGAGATTCTTCAGCGGATGGTCTGTTTTTCGAATTGTATGCCAATAGTGTTCTAAATCTTCATGTGCTTCATAAAATTTATCATTTTCAATATCATCTATAAATAATTCTAAATGTTTTTTCATCATGCATTTACCTTTTTACAAAACTCTTTACTACTCATCACTTCAAGCTCTTTTGAGATAAAGTTTTTATCATTTGAGATAATCAAATCACAACCAACTTTTTGTGCCAAGATATACTGCATGGTATCTTCTAGGTCTGTATAGTCACTATCTTCTTTCATCAAATTGCAAGTTTTGTTAACCTCTTTGTTTGAAAATTCTATGATTTTTAATGTTTGGTTTATGTCAATTATCTGTTCAAGTGCCAAAGCTCTATCCCTCTTTGAAAGAATATAATAAATAGTCGTTATGATGTCACAACTAGTATATAGCTCTATATCTTGGTTGATGATGTAGGCATTTGCATTTAAACTAAACTGATGAAAAACTCTCTCATCATCAAAAATATCTATAATAATATTTGTATCAAAAAATATCTTTTTATACATCCATATTTGCCTTGATTTCTTGTATTGTTAAATCACCAAAAAGACCATTTGAACTTCCAGCTATCCGCTTCAATGCTTCTAATTTTTTTCTTTTTGCAATATCTGCATAACTTTTCTCTATCATCTCTTGAATTACAGCAGTCATGGATGTACCACTATCTTTAGCTAACTCTTCTAAATGCTCAGCAACTTCATCATCAAAAACAAAATTTTTTCTTACAGTCATGTTGAAATCCTATATGTAAAAGTTTTTATGTATAGATTATACCATAAAATCTATGCTATAATTTAAACATGGACAAAGAATCTCATTTTATCTCACTTTTTAATAACCAACACATTGGCGATGATGGTGCGGTTATAGGCAACATGGTATATTCAAAAGACCTATTTTGTGAAGATATCCACTTTAAGCGAGATTGGATGACTCTTGAACAAATCGCTTATAAAAGTATGATTATAAACATATCAGATGCAGTTGTGATGAATGCCAAGCCACTTTATGCACTCATCGGTATTATAATCCCCTCCACATTTTCAACCTCTCAAATGCAAGAGTTATCAAAGGGGTTTTTAAAAGCCTCACATGAGTATGGATTTGAGATAATTGGTGGTGATACTGTAGCTGGAGATAAGCTTAATATCTCAATAACTATTATTTCTAAAACTGACAATCCAACATTAAGAACTGATACAAAGATTAGAGATTTGGTTGCATTTACGGGAGAGTTAGGAAGTGTAAAAAAGGATTTAGATAAATTACTCAATGGAGAAAAAATTGATAAAAATTCAAAATTTATAACTCCAAAACTTAGAGCCGATTTCTTCTATGAAGCTTCAAAACATATAAATGGTGCTTTAGATATTTCCGATGGACTTAGCAAAGACCTATCAAGACTTTCTAAACTAAATAATATAGGTTTTGAATTTTTTCAACCAATTAGCCAAGATATTTTATGTAGCGGCGAGGAGTATGAGATACTTTTTACCTTTGATGCAAAAAATTTAGATATTATAAAGGATATAGCAAAAAAGCATAAAACAGATATAACCGTTTTTGCAAAAGTCACTACAGGTTCTTACGAGTCTGAGTGTAAAGAAAATCATTTTTAGGAATTTTTGTGGATAGACTATTTTACTTAAGCCATGGTGCGATAAATGTACACTTTTCAAAGAACAATAAAGACTTTGTAGTTAGTGAAATACCCCTTTATGAGTTTAGCGGAGAGGGTGAACACCTCATCCTAAAGATACGAAAAAAAGACCTCACAACATGGGATATGCTGAAAAAACTTGGCGATGTCACTGGTGTGAAGATGCGAGATTTTGGCTATGCAGGTTTAAAAGATAAAGATGGAATGACGGTGCAAAACATCAGCATGCCTAAAAAACTAGAACACACTCTGGAAAACTTTCAACATCCAAATATCAAAATATTAGAGCGAACTTACCACAAAAATAAACTAAAAACTGGACACTTAAAAGGAAACCGTTTTTTTATCCGTCTAAAAAAAGTAAACCCTACTGACGCTCAAAAACTAAAACAAGTTCTAAAAACGATGAAAAAAGAGGGATTTCCTAACTATTTTGGTTATCAAAGATTTGGACGAGATGGAGACAATTACGATAGAGGTCGGGGAATTTTAGAGGG
>JAOZKZ010000183.1 GCA_029935075.1 Campylobacterales bacterium | reverse complement strand
AGGTACGGTTGTGATAACAGCTAAAAAAGGCGATATCACAGCAACAAAATCTATAACGATAAACGATGCACAATTAACAGCGATAGAACTCACTCCTGCGACACAAAATATCGCTAAAGGGCTTACTGGACAAGTTATCGTTACTGGAACTTATACAAACAGCCAAACACAGACTTTGACAAGTGGTGTTGATTTTAACTCTAGTGATGTAACGATTGCGACTGTAGATGCAAGTGGAAAAGTTACGGCTATTAAAGAGGGAACGGTAATTATTGGTGCAAAATCAGGGGAGTTTGTATCTCAGACAAATGTAAGTGTAGCTCCTGCAATTCTTTCGAGTATTATGATAAATCCGTTAGGAGTAGCAAATATTGCAAATGGTAAAACTGTACAGCTTTTGGTAACTGGAACTTATAGCGATGCAACTACAAAAGATATAACAAATCAAATAACATGGAATAGTACAACACCTGCTTTGGCAACAGTTTCTACGACAGGTTTGGTAAATACGATAGGATTGGGAATTGCTAAAATCAAAACTACTATTGGAGACCTTGCAAATGAAACGTACATATTGATAAATGATGCAGAGTTAGTAAGTATAGAAATTATGCCATTAGCTATGGGAGAAATAGATCAAAAAGGACATATTGCAAAAGGTTTAACTGACAATATTTTTGTTCAAGGTTTATATACTGATGATTCTACAAAAAATATACAGGCTACTTTTGTATCTAGTGATGAATCAATATTAAGAATAAATTCTAATGGGGATATAACTACCTATAACGAGGGGAAAGCCATTATTACTGCTTTTTCGGAAGATAAGAATGCTACTTTGGAAGTTGAAGTAACAGAAGCCGTATTTATAGTATCTATAACAGGTGGACAAAGTAATTATAATACAGAAGATGATGTTACGCTTGAAGCAAGTATAGCAGGAAATTCAGGAAATACACAAACATATGTTTGGAAAGATAATGGTACAGACTTAAATGTAAACCAATCAAGTGTGACTAAAACATATACAGCAGGAAGGCACTCTATAACAGTTAATGTGACAGGAAATGGTTATACAAAAAGTGCTAGTTTTGATTTTAATGTTTTAGATTTGACCGATTTTAATATCACTGGTTCAACGATAGGGCAAACTAGTACTGGGTTGATGTGGGTTAATGAGCTTGATATAAGTAAAAATGCTTATTTAGTGATTCATGGGGATGAATATAATGAAATTGTAACAGATGGTAATTTAGAAAATGCTAAAACATTTTGTAATCTGTTAGATTTTGCTGGTTTTACAAACTGGAGAACACCTACAACTACAGAATTATCAGACTATATAATAAAGACCAATGAGGTAAATATTAAAACCAATTATGGTGGTAAAGTATGTAGTCAGTTATTGTCAATTAATGCAGGTGCAGATGTTATGCAAGGTGTTAATTATAGGGCGGTAACTACACGGTTTATGAGTACTCAATATTACTCTCTTGGTACTATTCGTAGTCACACTTATGCTCCAGAAGTTGAAAATAATGTAAAATATAATGTTGGTCTTAGATGTGTGAGAAACAGTGACAATGCTGGAGTCCTGTAGGCTGTGGTGTCCCCACCACACCTTTTTAATTAAAACAATATGCTAAAATCATAAATGGCAAATTATAAATGAATATTTGAAGATAATTACAGTTATTTTTTCACAATTGTCACACATAATCGAATACCCATTTTACTGAACCACTATGGAATGAAATTCCATAGTGGTTCAGTAAAATCTAGTAAAACATAAATTGGTATGATAGTGCATGGGGCGACTTTGATGAAAATATTGAATTTGAATAACATTATAAATAAAGGTGTGGTGGGGACACCACAGCCTCTACGGTACTGTAAAACATAATTGGAAAATTGCTGATTATTTTTAAGGCTTGTGTAAAATCGATTTAGCATAATAAACTTACATCAAATTTGCCAACATTTCTCATTTCAGATATAATGTTTGAAACTGTTTAGAGGGATTAAAAATAAAAATTATTTTTTCACAACATGCTTTAGATGCAATGAAACATAGAGGTATAAAAAAAGAGTGGATTTTAGATACAGTACAAAACCATTCTGTTAGGCAAAATATCTCTGATGTGGAAGAACACTATTTTAAACAGATAGAAGAAGCAGAAAATCGTTGTTTAAAAGTGGTATTTAATCCAACTAATCTAAAAATTGTAACAATATATTTCGATAGAAATATGAGAAAAAAGGGATGTAAATGAATATAAAATATGACGAAACAACAGATAGTATCTATTTCATTATTTCAAATGAAATACCTTATGAGAGTGAAGAGTTGGAAGATGGTGTTATCATAGACTATAGCAAGGATAACGATATAGTTGCTATTGAGGTACTTAACTTTAAAAAAGAGCATAGAGATTTGGACTTGCCAATAGTGGGTAATTTTTTCTTAAAAAAGGCTAGTTGATATAAGACTTCTTGTAAAACCCATAAAGTTTGAGATAATTTAAAATCCTCTAGCAATTTGCCAACATTCCCTATTTCTTCAGGCGATGCACAAATAGATGGAAGAAAAACTCCATAAAAAAGTAGACTTACTGTCACTAAAAAATACCAATGACATGATAAAAGCTAGAATCTTGAAAGAGATAGTTTATGTCTAGTGGATGATATGATTATTGAAGATGTTTTAAGAAAAAACTTACCAGAAATAAAACAGATAGCAATTGGATTATTGCTGTAATTGTATCTCCATTAAAAACCTCAAAGAGTAAAATCTTCTATTTCAAATACAATATCAATAAATAAACAGTAAAAATACTTAAAACTTTATAATATTTTATATATTGGAATATTATGTGCTAAGTCCTATTCTATAAGGATTTAGTCAATGTTAAAGCAGATTATAGTGTTATGGATAGGAGTTGTTTTTTTAGTAGGTTGTGGTTCTGAGTCAGAAAATAGAGTTCTTGCACCTAAAAATGTGATGCAATTATCTGAAACATTTGATAATGCTGGGTTGGCACACCTCAATAAACTGAGGAACTTTGCAGGTATGATAGAGTTTTCATCAAATTCAAATTTAAATACGGCTGCCCATAATCATGCTTTATACCAAATTACAAATAATCTTTATACCCATAATGAACAATCTTCACATGTTGATTTTAGTGCTAAAACACCTTCTCAAAGGGTTTCAGAAGTAGGTTATTCTCATAATGATATCTCTGAAAATATTTATGCTGGAGATGTTACACCAAAGCGTTCTATCGATATCCTTTTTTCAAATATTTACCATCGCTTGGCATTTTTGGATTTTGGGTTTGATGAGATTGGCTTTGGGATGCAATCTTCACAAAGTTATGATTTTAGAAAAGTTTATACTTATGAGATGGGACGAGAAAATCTTCGTGCATTTAATGACGCTCAAAATCCAAAAGTTGTTTTATGGCCTTATGAAAATCAACAAGATGTTATGCCTGTATTTTACGAAGAGCGTCCTGACCCTTTGCCAGAGTGTAGTGTGAGTGGATATCCAATTAGCGTGCAATTTAACCCTTCTAAAAATGGAAAGATTGTGATGGAATCATTTAAACTTTATGATGATGCAGATAAAGAGATTACAGATACGGTGCTTTTGGATATTAAACCAGACTTTGTCTTGATGCCATTAACTAGACTAGGGTGGGGGAGTAGTTATCATGTGCGTGCAAGATATAATGAGGATGGAAAGTCTAAGTCAATTGAGTGGGGTTTTACTACCGAGTCATTGCCTGAACCTTATTTTATAGTGAAAGAAGCCAAGCAAAATTTTACGCTTAAAAGTGATGAAACCTATCATTTTTATCTTCCACCAAAAGATTGCAATGATAGATTTGAAACCTACAGTTATAAATATACGACTGGGTTAAAGATACAAGAGAGAATTGTGGATAACAATACAATTAAAATCAAAGCAGTAGGAAAAGGAATAATTGAAATCAATCCTGACCATGGAAGAAGTTTTACACTAACGGTTAACTGATCATATACCCTTGACCATTTAAATTTGTGATGATATCTTCACCGATAGCAGTTTTGATGCGATGGATAAGTGAACGAAGTGTGCTATCATTTTTCTGTTCGCCCCAGACGTGTTGACAAATATCTTCATTTGAAACCCTGCTGTTTTTATGTTCTATTAGTATTTGTAGAAGTTTTAGTTTTTTGTGTGCTAGGGGAACTTCCTTATCATTTTTATAGAGTCGATTTTGTTTGATGTCGTAAACACACCCTTTTTGAAGTACTACAAAAGATGCATCATGTTGAGTTTTTTGATGTTTATCATGTGAAAGAGCTACTTTGATAGTTGCTAATATCTCTTTTTCACGATA
>JAOZKZ010000040.1:1767-13621 GCA_029935075.1 Campylobacterales bacterium | reverse complement strand
AGCTTAATGGTGATAAATTAGAGGTTAGCTGTATCGTAGGTATGCCAAATGGAGATGAACTTTTAAAAGAGAAATTGACTGGCAGTAGAGATGATTATAAATCTTTAGGGAAAGAGTTAGCTGATATCATGGTGAAAAATGGTGCAATGGAACTTTTAAAAAGAGCAGAGGAATTAGCACTTAACGAAATATTATAGGAGTTGTCATGGAAGAAGCGATAAAGTTACTGAAAGAGCACAATCTTTTAAGGATAATTGACCAAGAAGTTGATATAGATTTGGAAATTCCCCATATTGCTTATATCGAAGTAAAAAAGAGTGACTCCAAAGCACTTCTTTTTACAAAACCTGTTAGTAAAAGATTAGATAAGAAGTTTGACACTCCGGTTTTGATGAATGTTTTTGGCTCCGCTGAAGCTACAAACCTTTTTATAGGTAGGGATGCTGATGAAATTGCTAATGAAATTGACTCTCTTTTAAAAATAAAACCTCCCGTGACTTTAGGTCAAAAATTTGGAATGTTTTCTCAACTCTTTAAACTTAAAAATGTTTTCCCAAAAAGATTGAAAAAAAGAGGAGCTTCACAAGAGTTTATAACTACTGGTGATAATGTAAATCTTTACGATATCCCAATTTTAAAAACATGGACACAAGATGGTGGACCTTTTATCACAATGGGACAAGTTTATACTCAGTCGCTTGATGGAGAGGTTAAAAACCTTGGCATGTATCGATTGCAAGTTTATGATAAAAACCGTTTAGGTATGCATTGGCAAATCCATAAAGACTCAGCTGTATTTTTTAACCAATATAAAGAAGCTGGAAAAAAGATGCCAGTTTCTATCGCAATAGGCGGAGACCCACTCTATACATGGGCTGCTACTGCTCCACTTCCACATGGCTTGTTTGAGCTTTTGATGTATGGTTTTATAAAAGGTGAGAGTGCAAGGCTTGTGAAATCTTTGACTAATGAGATATATGTGCCTGAAGATGCGGATTTTATAATTGAAGGTTGGGTAGATCCTGCCAAGATGGAGATAGAAGGTCCTTTTGGTGATCATACTGGATATTATACTCTTGAAGAGGAGTATCCTGTGATGGATGTGAGTTGTATCACACATAAGAAAAATCCAGTCTATCTAGCAACAGTTGTTGGTAAACCACCTTTGGAAGATAAGTATATGGGATGGGCAACTGAGAGAATTTTCTTGCCACTTTTAAAAACTACTGCTCCTGATTTGATTGATTATGTTATGCCTGAAAATGGTGTGTTTCACAATCTTATAATCGCTAAAATGAAAACAGCATATCCCGGACATGCCAAACAGTTTATGCATGTGTTTTGGGGAGTAGGGCAGATGAGTTTTGTAAAACATGCGATATTTGTAAATGAAGATGCACCTGATTTGGAAGATTATGAGGCGTTGAGTGATTATATCTGTGATCGCTTGATGATAGGTAATGTTCTTATCAGTGAGGGTGTTTGTGATGCACTTGACCATTCGTCTGATAATTTTGCTTATGGCGGTAAGCTTGGTATCGATTGTACTGCGGATAATGTTGACTTTCCTAAGAAAAATGTGATTAGTGATGAGGAACTTTTTGAGAAGATTTTCGCACTTGAATCTACAGTCTCTAAAATCAAACAGTATAAAACTTACACTAAAACACCAATTTGTGTTATTGCTATTGATAAAAAAGAGCCTATAAAAGATGTATATGAGAAATTAAAACCTATTAAAGAGCATACAAAATTGTTAATTTTTGTAGATGCTGATAAAAATGATGTAGAAAATCCTTACATGTTGATATGGAGAGTGGTAAATAATATAGATGCTTCAAGAGATATTTATCTCGAAAAAGAGTTTATTGGTGTTGATGGTACAAATAAAGGAGAAATTGAAAATTTCCCAAGACGCTGGCCAGATGATACTGATTGTGATCAAGAGGTGCTTAAATCTTTAAGAGAACGGGGTTTAATTGATGTCGATGATGAATTTTTAGAGAGATTTTACATATAATAATTGTATTAAATCACCTATTTTTTACAATAATTGCAAAAAAACGATAAAAAAATGACTAAATTAAATTTAGTTTAATTTTAATTAGTGTATTATGAGAGTTACATAATTTTAAATATAGGAGTTTGAAATGAGAAAAGTTATATTAATGGCGGCATCCGCAAGTATATTATTCGCGGGAGCGGATATAGAGCCACTAGTTGATTACGTTGAGATGGATGTTCAAGAAGCAATCGTTGAAGAGGTGAAGCAAGTTATTCCTGCTCCAGTGCCTGTTCCAGTTGTAGTTGTTCCAGTTGTAGCACCAGTTATAGCTGCAATTAAGCCAAAAAACATGTATGTTGGTCTTGATGCACTTTGTGGTAGATTTGAGACAAGCTCAGGAGCTTGTTCATGTTTAGGTGATGTTGTTGCTAAAGTTGGTTACAATTTTAATAAATATGTAGGTGTTGAAGCTCGTGCAGGTTTTGGTATCACAGATGCTGACCATGATGGTGGTGGAACAAGTGAGCTTAAAGAGAATTATGGTCTTTACCTTAAACCTCAATTGCCATTAGGTGATAAAGTATCTCTATTTGGTCTTTTAGGTTATGCAAAAGCAAAAGTTGAGAGTACTGGTGGTTCTGACGGTAGTTTAATTGGTACTGTTAATGAAGCTAGTCCATCATTTGGTCTAGGTCTTGAATTCAATATCAATGATAGTTGGAGTGTAGTTGCTGAGGGTGTTAGATTGTTACATGGTGCTGAGAACACATATGGTGTACTTAATAGTACTCCTAATACCAAACTTGAAGATGATATCAACCTTGACACTTATGGTCTTGGTGTAAACTATAAATTCTAGAACTTTATAAGAAGGGTATTTTACCCTTTTTATGAAAATTAAAACCTCAAAAAAATAAAATCATGAAAAAACTTTTTTTATCTGCCGTAATGGCAATTAACCTTTTAGCTTTTACAGATATTGACCCATCTTGTTGTCAACAAGAGATAATGCAGGGTATCAATAGTACCTATGAGCTTGCAGATCCCATCGAAGTCAATGGCTTTTACCAACGACGAAATCACAATTTACAGTGGGATGTCCAAGATTTAAAGGACTTTTTAAAAGCTGCAAATGACCCTATAAAAAACTATCTTTTTTTGGATTATCATCAAGATGAGATAGATGCACTTATGCAGTCGGTAGATACTTATGAGCCGTTTGAACAAAGACAGGTTTTGGCAAAAATTGATTTGCTTGCAACTGATGGTTTTTTTATGTTTGCTCGTGATTTAAGTGTTGGGCTTATTGATTGGAATAAGTTTCAAAGTTTATTATCTGAAACTGAGACACAAGTAGTTTGGGAAAAAAATCCTAAAGTTTATAATTATGAGAGTGATTTGTCATTATCTTTGAGAACAAATATGTTAGAAGTTTTGTTTGAAAGATATCTTCCTTTAGGTGATGAATATAAAAAATTAGTCAAAATTTATCATCGTTACGAAGATATCTCATTTCCTAAAGTGGATTATGGAAAACATATGAAAGTTGGGGATTATGGATATCGTGCTGCTCAACTTAAAGCTTATTTAGTTGCAACTGGTGATCTTGCACCTATGGACAAAGGTTATATGGAGTTTCCAACCTATGATGAAAAGCTTTCAACTGCACTTAAGAGATTTCAGAAAAGACATTATCTCAAAGATACTGGAGAACTAGATAGGGTAACAGTACTTTATACTCAAAAAAGTGTTGCAAAAAAGCGTGAACTTATAAAGCTAAATATCGAAAGACATAAACTTTTTTCAAAGATTTATGATAACGAATATATCACTATAAATATACCAGAGTTTTCATTGAAGTATTATCAACATGGGACACTTATGGATGATATCTATGTAGTTATAGGTCGTGAAGATCGTCCTACTCCGATATTTTCTGATATATTAGAGTATATTGTTTTAAATCCTTCATGGATTGTACCTCAAGGGTTGATGAGAAAAGATTATATTCCAAAGTTGGTTGATAATCCATTTGCTATGGAAGATGAACATATACATATCCACCAAAAACCATCTCGATACTCTCCTGAGATAAATACAGAAAATGTAAACTGGTCTCAGTATCTTGAACCAGGAAGGCATATACCTTATTATTTTATGCAATACCCTGGCGAGGATAATGTTTTAGGACAGATGAAGTTTATATTTCCAAACAAATATAATGTCTACTTACATGATACCAATTCTAAATCACTCACAACGCTTAAATACAGACTTTATAGCTCAGGTTGTGTAAGACTCTCAAAACCTTTTAGTCTGCTTCATATCCTTTCTCAGCACACTAAATACTCAGGCGATGAGCTTGTTGATTTTATCGGTGCTGGAAAAACTAAAAATGTACCTTTGAAGAAGAGAATTCCTATCCATATACGATACTTTACAGTTTTTACAGAAAATGGTTACGCTCCCTCTTTTAGAAAAGATTTTTATGGGATAGATGCATTGCAACTTGGAGCGATGAGAGAGTAAAATCACTCCTTTATCGTAGAGATAAAGTCTTGATAAATTTGTTCCAACTCAATATCTTGTTTTTCGATATCTTGCTCATGGTGAGTTTGGATTGCATCTTCTAAAACAGCAATTCTTTTGAACAAGTATAAAAAAAGTTGCTTATTGATATCTGGAAGTTTATTGTGGCTTAGTTGATTTTTATCTTTACCTCTGATGATGACACGAGCTGGTATGCCAATGGCTGTTGAGTTGGCAGGTACGGATTTTACTACTACTGAGTTAGCCCCTACACGAGCATTTTCGCCGATGGTGATGTTTCCAAGTACTTTTGCTCCACCACCGATAACTGCACCTCTTTTGATAGTAGGATGCCTTTTAACATGCTTCTCTAGATTTACTCCACCAAGTGTTACGCCTTGATAAATGAGTACATCATCTTCGATAACAGCAGTTTCTCCGATAACAACTCCAAAACCATGGTCGATAAAAACACCTCTACCTATAGTACATCTTGGATGGATATCTACATTGGTAATGATTTGAGTAATTCCCATAAGTATTCTAGCCAGAGTTTTAAAGTTTTTTTGATAGATAACATGTGCAACACGATAGTTAACTAATGCCCAAACTCCAGGATAGTTAAAGAGGAGTTCAAATCTTGAAACAATTGCAGGATCATTTTTCCATGGTGTGTGGAAATCCTCTTTGATGATTGTAAAAAATGAACTCTTTTTCATAATATATTTTTCCTATTTAACTGTTTTAAGATAACCATTTTCACCAAGAAATATCTTAAGTGCAGTTACTGTTTTATCTTTTAGATTTTCTGCTATCATTGTTGAGGATACAATTTTATCTTGAAGCATCTTCTCAATTTGAGGCGTATCATAATTTAAATTGTCTAAAATGTCAACAATAGAAGGGGATTCTATGATATTTTCCATAAAATATCGCTCTTTATCAATCGTTATAGTCACTTCGGTGGGATGAGAAAAGAGATTGTGGTTCATTCCAAGTACTTCTTGATAAGCTCCCACAAGAAAAAAGGCTAAAAAATACTCCTCATTTTTCAAATCGATACTATGCAAGAAGAGTGGATTATTTGTATCATAGGCAATCTCTCCATCACTATCACATGTGATATCCCACAGCGTGGCAGAACGACTAGGTTTGATATCTAGCTTAGATAGTGGCATGATAGGAAAGTGTTGGTTTAATCCCCAAAAATCTGGCATACTTTGGAACATGGAAAAATTTACTAGATACTTCTCTTGAATCATATTTTGTATATGCAAAAGTTCTTTATAGTTTTGACTTTGAAGTAAAACTATAGATTTTTTAATGATAAGATGCCCTAAAACTTCACTGTTTGATCTGTCAATTAGATCAATATAACCCAAATCAAAAAGGGTCAAAAGAGAGTTTAAATGATCTAGTGCATCGTGAAGATACTCCAAAGCATTTTTAGAATCGATAAATTTATATAACTCATGGAGCTCTTCTATGAGTGGAGGGTTTTTATCTTTTAGTGATAGATCAGACTCTAGATATCCCTCACTAACCAACTCAAAAACAGGAGCGATAAGCACCGCATGTGAAGCAGCAACATAACGACCTGATTCGATGAGGATATTTGGTGCTTTTACTTTTTTTGATTTTGAGATGCTGTCTAACATAAAAATGATATCGTTTGCGTATTCAGTAAGTGAGTATTTTACTTTTGTATTTTCACTATTTTGTGCATACTCAACTGCGAGTCCTCCACCAAGGTTTATGGTGTTTAAGTTTATAGCCCCTAGTTTTATCAAGTCTGCGTAAATATTTCCAGCTTCTCTAATCGCTTTTTTGAGGTACCCGATATCTGTTATTTGTGAGCCGATATGGAAATGAATCATGGTAAATTTTTCAATTAGGTTTGATTTTTTTAAAAGTTCTATTGCTTTGATAAGTTCGGTAGATGTAAGACCAAATTTAGAGTTTATTCCCCCACTTTTTGCCCAAACTCCAACCCCTAAACTATGGAGTTTGATACGAAGACCGATGTATGGAGTCGAATTTGGTTGTTCGTTGGCAACTTCTATAATGGTCTCAAGTTCGTTAATTCCCTCAATAGTCAGAGTGATATCTTGTCCCATGAGTGCAGACATAAATCCAAGCTCTACCATCTCTTTGTCTTTAAATCCATTGACTGTAATCGGTGCATTACCTTTGATGTGAGACATAGCAATTAGAAGTTCAGCTTTACTGCCTGCTTCTAAACCATAATTGTATTCGCTTCCAGCCTCTGTAAGGGCATCAATAAAATTTGGAAATTGGTTCACTTTGAGCGGAAAAACTGCTTGAAAGTCTCCTTGATAATTTAACTCCTCTTTTGCTCTTTGAAAGTTTTGAAAAATACGCTCAATTTGTTTTTTGATAAGATGCGGAAACCGAAGCAGAAGAGGACCTCGCTTACCTTGTTCTCTAATCCCTTTAACGATAGATAAAAGGGCTGGTTTGCATC
Organism: Campylobacterales bacterium; assembly: GCA_029935075.1. Classification (GTDB taxonomy): domain Bacteria; phylum Campylobacterota; class Campylobacteria; order Campylobacterales; family QNZT01; genus SZUA-1433. The sequence goes on along the minus strand of JAOZKZ010000040.1, from coordinate 6,602 downwards.
CATGGTTTACTTTGACCAATGCACCATCAATGATGAAATTATCATCACCCCAAATATCTATACCATAGTTATTCAATCGGTTGTTTCACTTCATTTTTTTCACTAAGGTCTTTTATCCAGATAACTTGCTCTTGAAGCTCATCTTCACCTATAATAGCACAAAACCTAGCATTGGCTTTGTCCGCAGCTTTAAGGTGTGCTTTAAGGCTTTTAACACTATATCCCATGGTTACATTATCAGTTGTCCGTTTTTTATCAGCTTGTGTAAATACAACTTCCAATGCCTCTTCACAAAGTGCACCAAAATAGTATCCATCTCTCTCATTTTCAGGAATCTCAATCATTTCCAAAAGTCGCTCTATCCCGATAGCAAAACCGATAGCAGGTGTGGCACGACCTCCTAAAAACTCAACAAGTCTATCATACCGTCCACCACCAGCAACAGCGTTTTGAGCTCCTAAATCTCCACTCACAAACTCAAATGCAGTTCTGCTGTAGTAGTCAAGTCCTCGAACAAGATTTGGGTCTACTTCGTAAGTGATGTTTAACTTATCCAAAAGTTTTAAGATTTTTGAAAAATTATCATCACACTCTTCACAAAAATTTTGATTTAATCTCGGAGCTGATTTTAAAAGTACGGCACAATTTGGGTTTTTACAATCAAAAACTCTGATAGGGTTTGTATCTTTTCGTCTAAGACAATCTTCACAAAGTCCTTCAGTAGCATCTAAAAAAATAATAAGTTTCTCTCGAAAAGGAGGCATACACTTTTGACACCCAAGAGAGTTTATTTTCAGTTCATAATTTATACTAAAAGTATCAAGAATCTTTTTAAGCATTACTATCATCGCAACATCTTCTAAATGACTCTCTACTCCAAAACTTTCAATTCCAAATTGGTGAAATTGTCTAAGTCTTCCTTTTTGTGGTCTCTCATATCGAAACATAGGGCCGTGGTAAAAAAATCTCTGAATTCCGCCAACACGGTCGAGCTTATTTTCTACAAAACTTCTCACAACTCCAGCAGTCCCCTCTGGTCTCAAACAGACATCGTTTCCACCTTTGTCGATAAACTGATACATTTCTTTACCCACTATATCGCTACTTTCGCCAACACTTCGTTTAAATAGCCCGGTATCTTCAAGGATGGGAGTTTCTACAAATTCAAATCCGTATCTTTTTACAATTTCTGTAGTTTTTTCAATAAAATAACTATATTTATCATTTTGTGGTGGCAGGGTATCTTTCATCCCTCTTAATGCTTTTATCATGCTATAAAACCTTTTATCTTTTCGTGTATTTCATCTATCTCACATGAAGCGTCTATGATGATGTGATTTATCTCTAATTTTTTTAATACTTCTTTCATAAGTTCTTGTACTCTTAAAAGATACTCAATTCCTCTTTTTTCAATCATATCTTGACTTTTTTGTCCCAGGCGCTCTTTTATAAGTCTCTCATTTGTCTCTAATAAAACTACAAAATCAGGCATTTTATCATCTAGTGCAAAACTATTTAAGTGTGTTAAAAACTCTAAATCATAATCTTTATGATTTGCCAAAGCATAAGCAATTCCAGAGATAAATCCTCGGTCACTTATAACCATATTATGTTGTTGAACCACATTCATATAATGTTCTGCACGGTCAGCTAAAAATAAAAATAGTTCTGCTTTATGGTTTTTAACACCTTGGTGTAAAATCATCTCTCTTATCTTTAACCCCAAATCCGTACCACCAGGCTCTTTTGTAAAACAAGCATTTGGATAGATAGTTCTTAAAAGTTCTAACTGCGTACTTTTACCAGAAGTATCAACGCCTTCAAGTATCAAGTACATTAGCGTCCTTATTGAGGTATGGAAGTATCTCTGATGAGACAAGATGAGATGCATCTCCACCATGTTTTAAAATGGCTCTTACTATCGATGAGCTTATAAAAGCATTTTGAAGACTTGGCATCAAAAATACGGTTTCAACTTCAGGAGAGAGTGAAGCGTTTGCATAACTCATCTGTAATTCATACTCAAAATCACTAACGGCTCTTAACCCTCTGATGATAATGTTTGTATCATGTTTTTTTGCTAAATCAACGAGTAGCGTATCAAAGGTAACCACTTGAATATCTTTAAGTCCACGAGTTGCTTTTTCAACCATGAGTGCTCTGGTTTTGATATCAAACATTGGTTTTTTCTCTGTTGAGTCTGCAATAGCTACTATAACTCCATCAAAAATTGCATTGGCTCTGTTTATGATATCTAAGTGTCCGTTTGTTATCGGGTCAAAAGTCCCTGGATACAAAGCGATTCTTTTCATTTGTTTATTCCCATCTTTTAAATAAAGTGTGTTCTATGCCTAATAAATCAAACCATTTCCCAATCATAAAATCTTCCATCTCTTCAATTGTTTTAGGCTGTGCATAATATCCAATTACGGGTGGAGCGATTAAGATATTAATTTTAGACAATTTTAGCATATTTTCCAAAGCGATAGATGAAAATGGCATCTCACGAGGTGCTAAAATGAGTTTTCTCTGCTCTTTTATCATCACACTAGCTGCTCTTGTTGTGAGATTGTCACTTATTCCGCAAGCAATTTTTGCTAAGGTGTTCATGCTACATGGTAAAATTATCATTGCATCTGTCTTAAAAGAGCCAGATGCAATAGATGCTGCTATATTTGAATTCTCATATACAGTTATTTCTTCTTCTTTCTCAAAGACAGTTTGGGCATTATCAGAAACGACAACAAATACCTCAACCTCTGATGGGAGTTTCTTAATAAATCTGTAGCCTAAACCCGCCCCACTAGCCCCTGTGATAGCTACAATTAGTTTCATTGTGTAACAACTGCTTCCGTAGATGAGATAATGCGGACTTGAAAAAAACTTTTGTGGTTTCTTCTGACTTTTATGATATCTCCGACATGTGCATCTTTAAGTGCTTGGGTTTGGAATGTCACAATGACACCTCCATCTCTCAGTGTTGTGGTGAGTTTATCGCCTCGTTTTACAGTAGTGACTTTTGTGATATGTTTTGTTGTGAGGATCTTACCCTCAACTAATGAAGTTCTTGCTCTATATCGGTTGATGTAGTATGAGGTAATGGGAATTTGATAAAAGTTTGTAAATTTAATGGTGATAAAATCCACCATAGCATCTGAAATTGTTTTACCTTTTTGGATATATTGGTTTGCGCGAAGTACATCAACTGTAGCATCTATCTCAAAATGATAATAGAGTCTTCTTTTTTTCTTTCCATCTTTAAATATCGCGGAGATACTACCTTTTTCTCTTTTGAGATTGTTATCAGAAATATATATTTCTGATAATTGATATTTTTCAAACTCTCTAGGTAGGGAAGAGTATCTTTTTATTGAAATGTTATTGATGCTCATTTTTGGGTATGTTTTTAGAAGTTGAGATGAGAGATGTTTTTTTATTTTTTCGATATAAAGTTCACTGTTTGCAAAAATAGAGGTAGTGATAAATAGCAATAGCCATAAGCTTTTCAACATGCACTACCTTTTAGAATCAATTTAAGCAAAAATTATACCGAATTTATTGAGCTTCCTCAAATGCACTAGTTTCATCATAGGCTCGATCTCTTTTTTTATAAGACTCAGGTGTTGTTTCTGATTTATATCTAAGATTAAATGCATCAACCATATCTGAAGCATTTTGAATCATCTTTTCTTTTGTTATATCAGGTCTCATTGTTGATAATCCCGTCAAACCAAGAAGTCCGATACTAATTAAACCAAATACAATCCAATATAGGTTACATTTTATTAAACTTTTAGTCATAAGAATACCCCTTTGAAAGTAATTTTTTATAAAAAAGTATAATAAAAAATTACTTTAGAGCACCTCGAATACTATTTAGCCGTTAAATTTTTTAACAAAAGCACCTTTTTCAATACTTTTTGCTTGTCTTAAATCTGCTCTTGCATCTGCACTACTGTTATAAGGACCAACTAACAGTAACTTAACAGGTCGACCACGAACGGTTGTCTGTTTGATTACATGGTTTAACCCAGCAGAGTCAAGTTTTCTAAAATAGTTTGAATTTGCACCGCTATTACTAAATAGTGCAGCAACTTGAATATAGTAATTACCATCATTAACAACAGCTGGCAAAGTAGTTGAATTATTATATGTTCGTGCAGGTTCATTAAATACAGCTCTTGTTCTAAATCCATGCTCTTCTATAGGTACAACATCAAGATTATCATAGGCATGTGAAGGAGTTGGTACAACTTCAGTAACTACTTCATACTCAGGTATGATAGAAGGAGTAGCTTGTACAATTTCCATTTCAGCCATTGGTGCACTTTGTGCAACCACCGCTCCAAACATCATTCCTATTCCTAGACCAGCTACGATATCTAAATCGTTATTATCAAATTTTTTAAGTGCCTTTGCTTCTGTTATGAGGTTGAGGTCATCAGTTATTTTATATTTTAGTCCAGCACCTGCATCAACAAATCCTCCAGACTCAAGATCTCGAGATTCATGTCTGACATTTTCGTATCCTAAACCACCAAATAGATAAGGTGTTAATTTGCTCTCACCACAAAACTCATATAGACCATTAAGGTAAAAACGATCTAATTGTGTTCCACCACCTTGTGCATAGCTGCTAGATGAACCATTTGTTCCGTTACTGTTTGAATCAGTACCACTTCCATTTGAACCACTTCCGTTTGTACCACTTCCATTTGAACCACTTCCATTTGAACCACTTCCGTTTGAACCACTTCCGTTTGAACCACTTCCGTTTGTACCACTTCCGTTTGTACCACTTCCATTTGAACCAGCTCCATTTGAACCAGCTCCAT
>JAOZKZ010000040.1:0-1667 GCA_029935075.1 Campylobacterales bacterium | reverse complement strand
CCACTTCCGTTTGTACCACTTCCATTTGAACCAGCTCCATTTGAACCAGCTCCATCTCCAGAAACTGATCTTGCCCCTCTAGCAATAGTGTTACTGCGGTTTCTATAGTCTGCGTTAAATACTCGGTCATAACCAAGTTGGATATAAGTGTTTGGTGCGATATTTTTATTGTATCTGATTCCTGCAGTTGCTGCATCATCTAAAGCACCACTATCTTCTGTAAAGTTATATCCACCCATTAGATCGACACTATCTCTGTTTGAACAACATCTCGTTGGTGCAATTAGTGGTGCTATAGGGGCTATAACTATAGGTGCTGCAACTGGAGCAGGTATATACTGTTGTGCTTCTTGCACTTGTGCAACATAATTATCCTGTGCATCATAATCAACTAAAGCACCCATATCTGGTCCAGCCAATAAAGCTGAAGCGGTTATCGCCATTGCTATCATTTTCTTCATTGTATTTCTCCTAAATTATCTTTTATATCGGTCAGTATATATAAAAACTTTACCTAATTCAACAAAAGTTAATAAAAATTACAAAATTTGATACTTTTCTTCTTTAAGTGTTACTTAATTAAACAGGTTCTAATCAAAAAAAAAGCATAATTTAATATCTTTGATTTTTTAAAAGGCTCAATTTTGATACGACTGTTTTTAATCTCTATATTTTCTTTCTCTTTGCTATTTAGTTCAAAATTAAATAATTTAGCAAAAAGTGAATCACCATATCTTTTAGCACACTCTCATAATCCAGTAAATTGGTATCCACATGATGATAAAGCATTTAAAATTGCGAGTGAGCAGAATAAACTGATTTTTCTCTCTATTGGTTATAGTACATGCCACTGGTGTCATGTGATGGAAAAGGAGTCTTTTGAAGTAGAGAGTATGGCTAAACTTTTAAATAAGGATTATATAAGTATAAAAGTAGATAAAGAGGAGATGCCACAAATCGATATCTATTATCAGCATAAACACTCACTTTTGAAAAAAGGTCGAAATGGTTGGCCGTTGACGATTATATTGACTCCTCAAAAAGAGATTTTATATATTTCGACTTATGTACCTGCAAAAGATGACTATGGTATAGAGGGATTAACAAACCTTTTACCTCGCCTAGCTGAGCTTTATCATCAAAATCCAAAAGAGATTGAGAATATTTTAGCTGCCAATAAAAAATTGATACTCGAAAAAGATGTCCTTAAAGAGGTTAAAGTAGATGGAAATATATCGACACTTTTTGTGCAGAAGATGACAAAGCGATATGATAGAGTTTACAAGGGATTTGACAGACGACCAAGGTTTCCAATGGCTTCTCATCTTAATGTACTTTTAAAAATTTACCTACTTGAAGGAAATAAACAAGCTTATAAAATGGTAGAAGAGACACTAAATGCCATGGCAAACGGTGGGATATATGACCAGATAGAGGGTGGTTTTTTCCGCTATACAACTGACCAAGATTGGATAATACCTCACTATGAGAAGATGCTTTACACAAATGCAGAATTAATCCCTATATATGTAAAGATGTATCAGTTGACAGGAGAGCCTATCTATAAAAAAGTAGTAGATGAGACGATAAAAGAGTTTACAGATAAGTTTCAAGAAAATCATCTTTTCTTTGCAGCAAGTGATGCAGATAGTGTAGGAGGGGAGGGT
>JAOZKZ010000182.1 GCA_029935075.1 Campylobacterales bacterium | reverse complement strand
AATTCAATACTCTCGTAACATGGTCAACAGCTACTTCACTTGCCGCACCAATGTTAATAGAGATATCTTCAAGAGCATCACCTAAATCTTGTGCCTCTGTATCTAAAAATCCTGGAGTTCCACTCTTTTTATAATCAACAACACTCATAGCTTGAGTTCTTAGTTCGCTAAAAAATGCTTTAGAAACTGCTATATCACTTAAAGTCGTATCAACTTCTACTGGCTCAAATACACCCTTTTTATAGGTTAAAGGATTTACAACTCCGGCATCTTCCATAGCAGTAGCAAGTTTTTCTGACATCGCTTGGTTATCATCACCAGCTATACCATCTTTATAATCTTCAGCAATTGCATCAATAACTTCTAAAATATTTTTGCTATCATCTTGTTCGTCTATCTCATGAATAGCTCCAATAATCTTTGCATAATTACCTTCTGTTGGATCAGCTTCTAGAGGATCAACTAAAAACATTTGCTGAATATTGTTTCTTGCTGCTGTAAGATCTTGTTTTGTTACTGTACTTTTTTCTTTCATCTGTCTTACAACAAGTTCAGTCAATGGTGAAACATTTACCTCAACAGAACCTTGAGCGGGAGATACTGAAGCAGCAGAGTTTAACTTCAAACCATCAATACAATCTATCTTTGGAATACTTGGTGTTGCAGGATTATACATCCATGAAGTACCTAATTTGCACTCCACCTCTACTATAACTACACCATCATAAGCTACATTTAGTGTATATTTACCTTTACCATTTGTTTTACCAGTTGCTAAAACTTTACTTGTATTATTTGCTGGATAAGCTTTAACGATACCATTGATAATCAAATCATCAACAGCAACTCCAGACAGCTTAGTTGTCTTTTCTGGCTCTTTTGGACTACTACTTCCTCCACAACCCACCATTAAAAAAACTGCTAATGCACCTACTAAATATAATCTCATATTTGCTCCTTAAAATTAAAGTATTTTAATATATTAAGTAATTATTATTCCAAGTTTTACTCTTGGATTAATAATTCCCTTATACGAGATTATATGGAATACATGTTAAATGAAACTTAAATTATTATAATTTATTAAATTAATTAAATATATTTAATAAATTATGAAAGATATTTAATTTGGTCGTCTGATGACCTTGATATTTGCCTCTGATTTTTTCTTCTCAAAGTACTCTATAAGTGAAGCTTGTTCTTTGGATTTCATCACTCTTGCAAAGATTTGCTGTTTTGCCATTGCAAATGAGACATTTTGCTGACCTGTCTTATTTTGCACAAAAAACATGCCTGCTACTTTTCCAAGGTTTAGAACTGGTGTGAAACTTCCATCTGGAGTTTGTACTAAAAGTCCAGCAAGTTGCGGATTGACTGTTTTTAAGTCTACTACTTTTGAAGTTACTTCAACATTTGGCATGTTTACCATTGGCTGTTTTTGTTGCATCTCTAAAGCCTCTTTTGAGGGCGAGATATACTCCACTAGCTCGATACTTGTAGGCATGTTAAATTCATTCTGATGTAAGTCATAGTAACTTTGAAGTTCTTCATCATCAGGTTTTTTTAGAGATGAACCTATAATCTTTTTATAAAGTTGATCTCTTTTGAACTTCTCTTCGATATCTTGCCTGATACGCTTTTCAGTATGCCCTTCAGCGACCAATGCTTCTTTAAATTGCACTTCACTCATTCCGTTTTGTTTAGCAATCTCTTTCATCTTCTGGTCAACTTCGTAAGGGGAAGCGATGATTCCTGCTCTTTTTATCTCGATATCTTCAATTTTTCGCTGAATAAGTCTGTTTACAGTCTCTTCAGTTGAAAGTTTATTTTGTGCAGCATGACTTTGAATCTCATAAAGCGTAATCGCTTCACTATCAACTGTCATCGAAATACCACCGATAACTCCTGCAAGACTTGTCGTCATAACTAGAGCAAAACTTGTTAAATATTTTATCATAATTGTAAATCCTTTATATCAAATTATAGCGTATTATGATAAAATCCGCTAAAAAATTATTAGGCACAGACATGACAACAACTAGGTTCGCACCAAGCCCAACAGGATACCTTCACATAGGAGGTCTAAGAACAGCACTTTATAGCTATCTTTGGGCTAGAAAAAACAGTGGTAGATTTCTACTTCGGATAGAAGATACAGACCTAAAAAGAAATTCTCTTGAAGCAGCCAAAGCAATAGAAGAGGCTTTTAAATGGGTGGGAATGACACATGATGATGAAGTGATTTACCAATCTCAAAGATTTGATTTATATAAAAAGTATATCACTAAACTTTTAGATGAAGGCAAAGCATACTACTGCTACGCAAGCAAAGAAGAGCTAGATGTCATGAGAGAAGCACAACAAGCTAAAAAAGAGCGTCCTCGTTATGATAGAAGATATCGTGATTTCAGAGGAACTCCGCCAGAGGATGTAAATCCAGTAGTTCGTATCAAAGCTCCGATAGATGAAAAAATTGAGTTTGAAGATGGTATCAAAGGGTCGATGAGCTTTAACTCTGATGATATTTTAGATGATTTTATTATTGCTCGAAGTGACGGGGTTCCGACTTATAACTTTGTTGTAGCTATCGATGATTCGTTGATGGGCTTGACGGATGTTATTCGTGGAGATGACCACCTCTCAAATACACCTAAACAGATTGTAGTTTATGAGGCACTTGGTTTTGATATACCAAAGTTTTACCATGTTCCCATGATTTTAAATCCTAATGGGAAAAAACTCTCAAAGCGAGATGGTGCTATGGATGTCATGGAGTACAAAAACATGGGCTATCTTCCAGAGGCCGTTTTAAATTATCTCATACGACTTGGTTGGAGTCATGGCGACCAAGAGATTTTCTCATTTACCGAAATGTTAGAGCATTTTGATCCTACAAATATAAATAAGTCAGCTTCAGCTTATAACCCTGAAAAACTTGATTGGTTAAATGCACATTATATTAAAAATGCTTCGGTTGAGAGAATTATCGAAGAATTAAAGTTTTTTGATTTGCATATCCATGGACATGACAGAAAAGAGCTTATTGTTGACTCATTGAGAGAGAGGGCTAAAACTATAAAAGAGTTTGCCACGATGGCAAAAACAATTATTGATGAACCAACAAGTTATGATGAAAAAGCCGTTAAAAAGTTTTTAAATGAAGAGGCGATAGAGATACTTCAACAATATGTAGATTTTATCAAAAACTATGATGATGTTATGCATCTTCCAAGTGGTTTTGAGCATGCTACAAAACTCTTCATGGAACAAAACGAGCTCAAGATGAAACAACTTGCACAACCTATCAGAATTGCTATGGTTGGAAGTGCTGTAAGTCCTTCAGTATACGATGTTCTTAGTATTATAGGAAGAGACGATGTTATCAAAAGAATTGAAAAACTGATAAGGATACACCATGTATAAAACCATCAACGAAGACGCTTTAAAATACCATGAAGGTGGCAAAATAGCTACCCAAATCACTAAACCATGTGATACTCAAAATGACCTCTCATTGGCATATACTCCGGGAGTTGCAATTCCTTGTAAAGAGATTCAAAGAGATCCTTCACTTGCTTATAAATATACAGCCAAAGGGAATCTTGTTGCAGTTATCAGTGACGGTAGTGCCGTTTTAGGGCTTGGAGATATTGGAGCGTTGGCTGGAAAACCTGTTATGGAGGGGAAAGCAGTTTTGTTTAAAAAGTTTGCAAATGTAGATGCAGTCGATATCTTGATAAATGAGAGAGACCCTGACAAGATTGTAGATATTTGTGTAGCTATATCAGATACTTTTGGGGGTATAAATCTTGAAGATATTTCAGCTCCAAGATGTTTTGAAATTGAGAGAAAACTTCAAGAGAGAGTTGATATACCTGTTATGCATGATGACCAACATGGTACGGCTATCATAACAACTGCTGGGCTTATGAATGTTTTAGAAATAACTGGTAAAGATATAGAAAAGATAAAAATTGTCATCATCGGAGCTGGAGCTGCAGGGATTGCTTGTGGTTTAATGTATAAAAAACTAGGTGCAAAAAATATCGTGATGGTGGATAGCAAAGGAATTATCAGCAACAATCGAACTGATTTAAACAATGAGAAAAAGATGTTTGCAATTGATACGGATATGACTACCTTAACTGAAGCTATGGTAGATGCAGATATGATGCTAGGACTTAGTGGTCCAAATCTTGTCTCTGGTGATATGGTAAAATCAATGGCAGATAATCCCATCATATTTGCTTGTTCAAATCCTATTCCTGAAATCATGCCAGAAGTTGCTCATGCTGTGAGAGATGACATTATCATGGGAACTGGGCGAAGTGATTTTCCAAACCAAGTAAATAATGTTTTAGGATTTCCATTTATCTTTCGAGGAGCACTTGATGTTCGTGCTTCAAAAATTACGGAAAACATGAAAATGGC
>JAOZKZ010000181.1 GCA_029935075.1 Campylobacterales bacterium | reverse complement strand
CACAGAAGAAGAGTTAGAAATAGTAGATTACATAGAAAACACCAACCCAAAAAGTATTCCAAACCTAAAAGAAGAGATAGAACTTATAACAAATATCGTTAGTGAAAATGTCCAAAAGAAAAAACAAGTTAATTTTAGGCTACTTGAAAGTGATTTGGAAAAGCTAAAAACACGTGCTTTAATTGAGGGGATTCCCTATCAGACGCTTTTGAGTTCATTGGTTCATAAGTTTGTCAATGGAACAATGGTCTCAAAGACATAATTTGAAAATACCATTTGGAAAATACAAAGACCAACCTATAGAAGTCCTCTCTCAAGATTTAAGTTATGCAGAGTGGATTTTGGAGCAGGATTGGTTTACACAAAAGCATCCTGATTTGCATAAGTCTATTTCAAACCTTGTAGAAAATGGTACAAAAGAGCTAATAGACAGTTCACTAGATGCAAAAGAAAACTTTCTTCTCTCGATAGCACTAAAAGAGGAGAAAATTGAAAGTTTTGAAGAGTATCCTTTCTCATTACCAGCCGTAAAAAACTTGGATAGAACTATTTTTCATCCCCATGTTACTTATATCGTAGGAGAAAATGGAAGTGGAAAATCAACACTTTTAGAAGCATTGGCTATCACACAAGGGTTCAATCCAGAAGGTGGCACGGTCAATTTTACTTTTTCCACTCGTCCATCTCACTCAAAACTACATGAGTATCTAAGAGTGGCAAAGAGTTATAAAAAACCAAAAACAGGATTTTTCCTACGAGCTGAGAGTTTTTTCAATGTTGCAACTGAAATTGAAAACCTAGATAGTGAAGGTGGTGGAAATAAAATTATAAATTCTTACGGCTCAAGATCCCTCCATGAACAATCCCATGGAGAAGCGTTTTTTTCACTTTTACAACATAGATTTGGTTCAAATGGACTTTATATACTAGATGAACCAGAAGCTGCACTTTCGCCAAATAGACAAATGTCGATGATAACCCTTATCCACGATTTGGTTAAACAAGGTTCACAATTTATCATAGCCACACACTCGCCAATCCTCCTCTCATATCCCAACGCAACGATTTATGAGATACAAGAAGAGGGCTTAAAAAAAGTTTCGTATGAAGAGAGTGATACTTTTAAAATCTCTAAACGGTTTTTAAACAACCATAAAGAGATGCTAAAGATACTACTAAACTAACAAATCACAACAGATTTTATCTCCGTAAACTCTTCCAATGCATACTTTGGTCCCTCTTTCCCGATACCACTCAATTTACTTCCGCCATAAGGCTGGATATCAAAACGAATTGTTGGTATATCATTAACAACTACTCCTCCACAATCAAACTCTTCTATGGCTCTTTTTGTAAGGCTTAAATCATTGGTAAAGATTGAATATTGCAATCCATATGGAGAGTTATTAATCTTTCCAATCGCTTCATCAAAATCTTTAACTTTTACGATACTCACAATCGGTGCAAAAACTTCTTCACATACGATATTCATCTCATCATGGACTTCATTCATAACTGTTGGAGGGAACATTCTCCCCTCTCTTTTTCCACCACTTAATGCAACTGCACCTTCATCAATAGCACTTTGAACCCAACTTTCAGCCCTTTGTGCTGACTCTTCACTGATAAGTGGTCCCATGAAAGTATCATCATCATAAGGGTCACCAACGATTAACTGCTTAGCTTCAAACGCTAAAATCTTTGCAAATTCATCTGCAACTTCTTCATGTACATAAATCCGCTGAAGTGAGATACATACTTGTCCAGAGTTAATGAACGCACCTAAAACACACTTCTTTGCAGCACTTTCAAGTTCTGCCGTTTTATCGATAAATGTAGCGGCATTTCCACCAAGTTCCAAAGAAACTTTTTTAATTCCTGCCTGTCCCATGATAATTTTTCCAACTGGTACAGAACCCGTAAAACTTACCGCTCTAGGAATTGGACTTTTTACCATAGTAGAGCCAACTTCTGCATCTCCATAAACCAAACTCAAAGCATTGGGGCTTCGGTGTTCACTCTCTATAAAAAGTTTTGCAAATTTATATGCAGTTAGTGGTGCTTCAGGAGTTGGTTTTAAAACTACACTATTTCCTGCTATAAGTGCGGGTCCAAGCTTATGAGCGATAAGGTTTAGGGGGAAATTAAACGGTGTGATAAGAGATGCAACACCGATAGGAACTCGCATAGTATAACTTATCGTCTTTCGACCACTTGGCATGGCATCTGAGTTAAAAGTTTCTCCATTTTGTTCTATTGCTGCTGAGATACTAAGTCTCAAAGTCTCAACACACCTATCAACTTCAATTCGTGCAAATTTTATCGGTTTTCCAACTTCATCGGTGATAGTTCGTGCGATATTTTCTCTATTTTCTCTTAATTTATCGATAACATCTTCAAGCCATGCTATACGCTGAGAAAGGGGGATTTGTCTATTTTTCTTAAAAGACTCTTCCGCAATTTTTAAAGCTTCTGTTGCATCACTTGCATTACAAGTTGGGAATGTAGCTACAACTTTTCCTGAGTATGGGTCTTTTATCTCTTCTACTTTTGTTTTTGTTATCTCAATATCACCGAAAAATATTTTTGCTTCCATGTTATATATCTCCATTTACAAATTTTATTATTTTTTGCTTATTTAAGTTTCTGAAGTAATGTACATCCATCATCATTTCCTTCATCACAAACTTTACTAAATAATGTTTTTGCTTTAAGCAAATCTTTTTTTACACCATCGCCATTCTCATACATAATCCCAAGACCTAAACATCCATTAATTTCCCCACCATCACAAGCTTTGGTATAGAATTTAACAGCTTTAATATAATCTTCTTTTACACCTTTACCAATAAAATACATACCCCCAATCATAAGGCATCCATCGGCACGCCCACTATCACAAGCTTTGGTAAATAGTTTTGCTGCTTTAAGATTATCTTGTTTTATATCTTTACCAAGGAAATACTTAACTCCAAGACTAAAGCATCCTTCAGCATATCCACCATCACAGGCTTTGGTGTATAGTTTTGTAGCTTTAAAATAGTCTTGTTTTACACCTATACCTTTGTCATACATAGCTCCAAGATTGATGCATGCCATAACATTTCCACCATTACAAGCTTTAGTGTGGAGTTTAACAGCTCGAAAATAATTTTGATGTATTTCTTTACCGCTAAAATACATATTTCCAAGACTAAAGCATCCATTAGCATCTCCACCCTCACAAGATTTATTATAAAACTCAACAACTTTAAAATCATCTTGTTTTACACCATTTCCTTTATAATACATATTTCCAAGATTAAAGCATCCATTAGCATCTCCACCCTCACAAGATTTGCTGAGTAGTTTAAAAGCTTTAAAATAGTCTTGTTTTACACCTTTACCTCTGTCATACATGACTCCAAGATTGGTGCATGCCTCAACATTTCCACCATCACAAGATTTGCTGAATAGTTTAAAAGCTTTAAAATAATCTTGCTTTACACCACTACCTTTGGCATACATGGTTCCTAAATTAAAGCATCCAAGAATAAGTTCATCATCGCAAGATTTAGTGTATAGATTAAAGGCTTTAAAATAATCTTGTTTTACTCCGCTACCTTTGTGATACATCAATGCAAGATTGAAACACCCAATAGGATCTCCACTGTCACAAACTTGTTTATTCTTTTCAAAAGAAGTAGCCATTAAACTAATAGTCATCGTGGTTAATAGTAAAATAGTACCTAATAGTTTTTTTATATGCATTTTTGTCCTTAAATCCACTCCTCTTTATCCCCACTATCATCAATTATCTGCCCCATATCCTGATGCAAATTCCAGTAATAATTTACAAAATACCTCACACCATTATCTGTTGGCATAAAATACTTCTCATCTTTTTTTGCGTATCTAAAAAGAAAATCTGATGCAGGTTTTTTAGATAGGTAATGAATAGCAAGTTCTTCATAGGTTTTTATATACCACTCTTTTATCCGCTCATACGTCTCATCACTCATATCTATCTCTAATTTTTTTCCAAACTTCAAAACTCCCGTTTCAAAAAGTCCGCTAAGATGTATCAAACCTTCACAATAGTAAGGTTCAACTTCTCCAGTTTCTTTCCAAGCGATAAGTCCAATGGCTCTTTTTACAACATCACTTAAAATGTGATATTTTAACTCCTCTTTTTCATTTAGGAAAAATGCTACCAAACCACCTGTTGTGGCTTTGAACTCTTCGATATTTTTAAAGTTTCCTGCTTCATTCATGATGGTTTCTGTGTCATTATCAAGCCAAAGTATGTGACCGTATTCGTGACCGATAGTTGTGATATTATACACCTCATGCCAAATATCTGGTTTTTTAAAGATAACTTCTCTATTTTTATTTAAGAAATCTTCATCAAAAATCTCTTTTTGAATTTTCATAAATGGCTTTGCACGAGTAGAGTCTAAAACATTATCTGCAAAAGCAAAAATCTTTTTACCCT
>JAOZKZ010000334.1 GCA_029935075.1 Campylobacterales bacterium | reverse complement strand
GACTCTTTTATCTCAAATGAGATATTTACAAGCTCTTTGACTTTGCTTTTTATCAAAAGCTTATGAACAATAAATTTCATTTTTCAACTCCAATAAAAACTTTTTTAAAACTTCAATATCCGTAGATATACGAGGTATGAGTCTGATAATCGCATGTTTGACAGTCGGAGGACGAATCGCACCAATCAAAAATCCCTTTTTTCTCGCGAACTCTTTTATATCAAGAGCTTTTTGAGAATTTTCAACATCCAGTTTTAAAATCATACCTTGCATCTTTATAGCAAATATCTCTTCAACTACTGCTTTAATTTTTTCAATATTTCTATTTATATCTTCTTTTTTACTTTGTGTTTTCTCAACTGAGACATGTGCTAAAGCTGTATCAAAAACTGAAGGTGCAGTCGCATAAATTATAGCTTTTGCACGGTTTTGAAGATAATCTATAATCTCTAAATCTGCCAAGATAAAAGCCCCATAACTTCCATAAGCCTTACCCAGTGTTCCCATCTTGATATGGTTTTGTTTTGGAGTGATGTTAAAATAGTCAAATACCCCTAAAAGATTATCTCCCAAAACTCCACTACTATGAGCCTCATCAACTACAAGCAAAATATTTTCTCTCTCACACACTTCAAAAACATCTCTATTTAAGATATCTCCCTCCATGGAGTAGATACCCTCAACACAAACAATTGCACGGTGGTATTTATGAGAATTTAAAATTTCTTCTAAATGTTTAACATCATTATGACGAAAATAGGCAACTTCTGCATCCACAAGTTTTGAAGCTAAAATCCCACTAGCATGGTAAAACTCATCCAAAACAAGCAAATCATTTTTTCTCACAAGTGCTTCGATAAGTGATAAGTTTGCTAAAAATCCACTCCCCACAATGATGCCAGAAGAAAAACCATTTATCTCACACAAATACTCTTCAAACTCTTTGTGAACGAGATGATAGCCATTTACAAGTTGTGAAGCTTTTGGGGCATGAGTTTTGTGTTTTAAAACTCTATTATAAGCCTTTTCAAACAACTCTTTATCTTCTGAAAAACCAAGATAATCATTTGAAGCTAAATCAATTAAATTTTCATCAAAGATTTCACGCTCTCTATAGCGATTTGATTTATGGATAGCTTTTAACTCATTTTCATACATAAGGTAACAATCTCTCAATTCCTAGTCCCATGGCTGTACTCTCAAGCCCCCTAACCTCTTTGATATACTTTTTACAAA
>JAOZKZ010000039.1 GCA_029935075.1 Campylobacterales bacterium | reverse complement strand
AATTTTAGCAGAAAAACTCGCATAAGATTCAAAACTACCTGTTTTATTATCATCTAAATTTTGTGTAACTTTGTTGATATTGAGATACATAAAATATGTAACTAACCCTCCAACAAATACTACCGACATAACATCCATAAATCATTCCTTAAGTTAAAAACCTTATTTTAATACAATATCACTTATAATACCGCAATTTTATGAATAAGGGTAATTGATGAGTAGTTGGACTTTAAATAGCTGGAGAAATAGACCGATTTTACAACAACCGACCTATATGGATCAAGGATTGTTACAAGAAGTAGAAAAAAAATTGGGTGTGTATCCTCCACTAGTTTTTGCTGAAGAAGTTAGAAGTTTAAAAAAACAGTTAGCGGATGTCACTGATGGAAAATCATTTTTGCTTCAAGGTGGTGATTGTGCAGAGAGCTTTGCTGAATTTAATGCGGATAACATCAAAGACTTTTTCAAAGTGTTTTTACAGATGTCCGTAGTTTTGACTTTTGCAGGTGGAAAACCCGTTGTTAAAGTAGGGCGGATTGCTGGTCAATTTGCAAAACCAAGATCTAGTGATTTTGAAACGATTGATGGCGTAGAGTTGCCAAGTTACAGAGGTGACATTATAAATGATATCGCATTTACAAAAGAGGGTCGTGAACCAGATCCTTATAGAATGCTTAGTGCTTACAACCAATCAGCAGCAACACAAAACTTAATTCGTGCATTTGCCCGTGGTGGTTTTGCAGATCTTCATAAAGTACAACGATGGAATTTAGACTTCGCACATAGTTCATCATCAAATGAGAGATATGAAGTACTTTCAGATAAAATTTCACAAGCACTTTCATTCATGGAAGCATGTGGAATTACTGCTGAAAATACACCAAATTTAAATCAAACTGTTCTTTACAGCTCCCATGAAGCACTTCTTTTAAATTATGAAGAGGCGTTAACAAGAGAAGATAGTATGACTGGAAAATGGTATGATTGTTCAGCACATATGTTATGGATTGGTGATCGTACCCGTCAAATAGATGGAGCGCATGTTGAGTTTTTAAGAGGTGTTGAAAATCCGATAGGGGTAAAAGCAGGGCCTACAACAGATCCTGAAGATTTGATAAAACTTATCGATATACTAAACCCTGAAAATGAATCAGGAAAGATGAATGTGATTGTAAGAATGGGTGCGGATAAAGTAGGCGATTATCTTCCTGCTTTGATAAAAGCCGTTGAAAAAGAGGGTAAAAAAGTACTTTGGTCATGTGATCCAATGCATGGAAATACCTTTAAATCTACTTCAAGTTATAAAACCAGAGATTTTGACAAAATGCTAGAAGAGGTTACAAACTTTTTTGCTATTCATAAAAGTGAAGGAACTCATGCTGGTGGAATTCACTTAGAGATGACTGGAAAAGATGTGACCGAGTGTGTGGGTGGTGGTCAAGATATCACAGCTGAAGATCTAAGCTCAAGATACCATACGCATTGTGATCCAAGACTCAATGCTCACCAAGCTTTAGAGTTGGCATTTTTGATAGCTGATACTTTAAAAGAAGCCAAAAATTAATATCCAATCCGAATGCATTACATGCATTTTTAACCAAGCTCATAGAGTAACAAAAGAGCTTGGTTTGGATGAAAGAACTACTAAAAAAGTACTTGATGAGAGTGCAAAAATGTTACCTTCATTTAGCATGGAGAAAACACCTCCAAAAAATGCAACCCCTATGTATCAGATGATTTCAGATCTTTTAGGAAAACATGACCTCTATTATGAGGTCAAACAAAAATCAATTGAAAAAGCAGAAGCATTTATTCCAAATTGTAAAAATGCAATCAAAAAAAGTTCAAATCCTTTTTTAACGGCTACGAAAATTGCTGTGGCTGGAAATGTGATAGATTTGGCTAGTGAATTTGAATTTGATTTAGCAACAGAATTAGAAAAAGTTTTAAAAACTGATTTTGCGATTGATGATTCCACTATGCTTTTTGAAAAACTCAAAAAAAGTGTTACGATTGTCTACTTGGCGGATAATGCTGGTGAGAATGTCTTTGATAGACTGTATATTGAAACTTTAAAGCATTTGTTTCCAGATATTGAAGTTTACTACTTTGTACGCTCAACGCCTATTATCAATGATATCACCTATGATGAGCTCAAAGATGATGCTATAAATAAAATTGCAACCCTTGTAGATAGCGGAGTTCAGACACCTGGTATCATTATCGAAGATCTAAATGAAACGGCAAGAGTACTTTTTGAAAAAGCTGATTGTATTATCTCAAAAGGTATGGGGAACTTTGAGTGTTTAAGTGAAAATTTAGAGTATCCGATATATTATTTGCTAAAAGTAAAATGTAATGTTGTTGCCAATGAATTAAAAAAAGAGGTTGGCGATATAATCTGTAAAAGTGCACAATAATACAATAAAGGAGAAGTGTTGACAAAATTTTTAAAAAATCTCTTCTCTAAAACAAAATCCAATAATGAAAATGCAAAATGTAAATATCTTATAGTTCCAGATCTTCACGGTACATACTCCATATTTCAAAAAATAGAACAATTTATCAAAGAGGAGTGTGAAGAAGATCGTATTATCATCTTTTTAGGAGATTATATGGATCGTGGAGAGAGTATGAAGGTCTTTGGGCGAGAATTTCATGATGGCGGAAGTTATCACATACTGAAATCTATTTTAGATTTACAATTTTGGGCAAGAAAAGAGGATCGACAGATGCACTTTCTTCGTGGCAATCATGAAATATTTTTTGAAGATTATTTTTTAAAAAACTCTTCAAAACCCTATGATAAATATCCATTTTTTAGAGAAAGTGTAGAAGCGTTAGAGTTTGCTTTTGAGCATGACTACACTTTGCATCCAAGATTTGAGACATTTTTAGAAAACTTACTTCCCTATTATCTCGATAAAAAGAGTGGTTATCTATTTGTACATGCGGGTGTTGACTATACGATGGGAAATCTGAAACAACAAGCTGAAAAAGGTGCACTATATTGGATTAGAGATAAATTTATATTTAACAAAGACCCACTCCCCTTTACTGTAGTTTTTGGACATACGCCATTTGATGAACCTTTTATTACAGAAGATAAAATAGGATTAGATAGTGGCATCTATAATAGTGGGTTTATCAACCTTTTAAAAATAGACAATTCTGATAAGAAAATCATCAAACTTTCTGCATAATATTTAAAAATCTTTATTTTTTTCAATATTTTATTAAATTATTTTTTGTTTCTGCCGATATACCCAATAGAATAGAACAATACATCTATAAAAAGGGAAGTTAGCATGGCACATGGACAAATAGAGAGAGAATATTTTGAGCTTGATGAAGATAATTTAGTAGAACTATCACTACTAAATGATAGAATAAGTACTGCAAAAAATATACAAGTTGCACTAATGAGTGATAACGAAGATATTAAAAAATTAAATTATTATCTCTTTAGTGAAGTATCTGGTATAGATTTTTTAAATATCGATGGATTAACAGAAGATGAAGTCTCAAATATGGACGAGATGGATATCATTATCTTCAATAAAGAGGATGATACGCTTAAAGAGATTTTACTTCACAACATCAAAGCAAAAAACCTAAAAACAAAATTTTTCGTTATCTCAAATAAAAGCTACCTGAGACAAAAAGATGTTTTAAGAGAGCACATCAATGGTGTAGATAAACTTTTAAAATTAGATTTCTTTTTAGAAGATTATATTTTATCAATGGAGAAATTTTTACATACAAATTTCTACTCTAAACGACTACTCTCTTATGAAGATGCAAAAGATGTCATGATAGAAGATCAAAAAGTATTTGAGTCAAAGGTAGACGAGCTCATCAAAGATAAAATCTTTTTCTCACTATTTACCTACAAGTATAGTGCTGAAATGGAGATAGAGAGTTATAATATTCGAAAAATTGTTAGAGAGTGTGATTTGATCCTTGTAAACAGTGAGCGTAAAGAACTTACATTTTTACTCTTAAATGTAATCCCTGAATTTGGTTCAGAACTTATCAAAAAGCGTATTAATAACTTTAGTATTACACTTCAAGAGAGTCGAAAAATATCAGCTTTTGATCTTGTATATGAAAGTTAGAGGTGCCCTATAGTACAATACTTCCAAAAGGAGGTATTGTGCAAACATTTTTTGATATCTTTATGATAACTGCTTTTGTGCTGTTTATGATTTTTATGGTTCGAGGCTTTATGCTTCAATCTGCAGAAAAACATCGTGATACAATAGACAAATAATCCAATTTTTACCCCTCATTTGATACAATCATCGCCAAATATACAAAGGCGTTTAATGCGAAAACCATTATTGATTGAGATAGGGGTAGAAGAACTTCCTGCAATACCATTTTTAAAAGAACTTCCAAACATAAAAGAGAGATGGAGCAAGATACTTTCCGCACATGCTCTTGAAGCTGATTTTGAATTCTATTTTACACCTAGACGATTAACATTAATCAGTAATGCTTTTTTAGTCAAACAAGCTGATTCGATAGAAGAACTTTTTGGAGCACCCATTGAAATTGCTTACAAAGATGGCAAACCCACTCCTGCAGCTTTAGGATTTGCTAAAAAGTGTGGTGTATCTATTGATGAAATTTCATCTGCATCAAAAAATGGTAAAGAAGTTTTATATTATCAAAAATCTGTGCTAGGGCTTGATTCAAAAGATTTGCTTTCATCCATGATTGAAGCGTTTTTAAAAGATTTACAATTTGGGAAATCCATGAGATGGGGAAATGGGAAAGAGAATTTTATCAGACCTATTCGATGGATAGGGGCTCTGTTTGATGGTAAAGTTGTAGATGTTGAAGCGTATGGTGTAAAATCTGATGCTTCAACTTATGGACATAGAACACACAGCTATGATGCTTTACAATATAACTCAATTGAAAACTACAAAGAGCTCTTAAAAAACCATAGTGTAATTTTAAATCCTGATGAGAGAAAAGAGCGTATTTTAGATCAGTTTCAAAAAATTGAAAAAAATAACGATATTGAGATTGAATTAGACCAAGAACTTTTAGAAGAAATTGTAACTATTACAGAGTTCCCTACTGCACTCTTAGGTACTTTTGATGAATCATTTTTAAAACTCCCTCCAGAGGTAATCATCGCTTCTATGAAAGAGCATCAGAGATATTTTCCTGTATTCAAAGCAGGCACCCTTAGTAACCATTTTGTTGTGGTTTCAAATGCAGATACTGATGATTACAGTCAAATTATCAAAGGAAATGAGAAAGTGCTCTATCCAAGATTGAGTGATGGACTTTTCTTTTATAATAATGATCTCAAAAATGGACTGAACAATGAAGGACTGAAAAAAGTAACCTTTATGCATGGGCTTGGATCAATATATGATAAAAGTGTTAGAGAAGAGAAAATTGCACAGTATCTTTTAAATGATGATTCTCAAAAAGAGTCTATGAATAGAGCTGTCATGTATGCTAAAGCGGATCTTTTAAGTGACATGGTTTATGAGTTTACGGAACTTCAAGGTCTTATGGGATACTACTATGCCAAAAAGGTAGGAGAAGATGAAAAGATTGCATTGAGCTTTAAAGAGCAATATCTTCCAGATGGTGAAGAGAGTGATTTGCCAAGTAGTGATTTTTCTGCGATTGTGGCTCTGGCAAATAAGCTAGATTCTGTTTTAGCACTTTTTTCAATTGGAAAGATTCCAACAGGAACCAAAGATCCGTTTGGACTTCGTCGTGCAGTTTTAGGGGTTGTAAAAATCGTGATTGACCGTGGGTTTAGTTTTGATATCTCTCAAGATTTAAAAGTATTATCAAAAAATTATGATAATGTTGATCTAGAGCTTCTTGAAACATTTTTCTTGGAGAGAGTGTCCCGTTATTTTGATGCAAACCCTTCTGTTATCCAAGCAGTTTTTAAAAGTGGAGAGCGTGATATCGTAGAGATATCTAAAAAGATCGAGGCACTTAACTTAGTGGTAGGACAAGCACATTTTAAAGATTCATTTACTACTTTTAAAAGAGTGGCAAATATCATCAAAGATATGAAGCTGGAAGATACAATAACTGTAAATAAAAAACTTTTTGAAAAAAATGAAGAATTTAAACTTTTTGAAGCATATCAACTGGTTTCAGATAAAAATTACAACAATTATAAAGATAAGCTAGATGCACTTTTTGGATTGAAACCTGAAATTGATGACTTTTTTGACCATGTTATGGTGAATGCAGAAGATGAAAATATCAAAAATAATAGAAAAAATTTAATTGCACTTATTTACCAAAACTTTAAAAATATTGCAGATATTAAAGAGATTAGCGTTTAAAAAAGTTTCAAAATTTTACCGAATTGCTTTTTCAGTAGAATTTAACTAAAATAGAGGATTATTTAATACATTATTGGAGAATTATACTTAATGAAAGACAAAAAATTTATAGCATTAGGCTTTGCTAGCACAATCGCTGCATCAGCACTATTTTTATCCTCTTCTGTGTTTGCAAAAAGTGATCATACACTGAGCCAACAAATCGGAGAGAAGAGATTAAATGCTTTAGCAAAATATACAAAAGTGATACAGACCGTTGAACAATATTATGTTGATGATCAAAATATCTCAGATATTGTTGATAAATCACTTGAAGGACTTTTATCAAATCTTGATGCACACTCATCATTTATGAATAAAAAGAAATATAAAGATATGAAGATTCAAACTGAGGGTGAGTTTGGTGGTCTTGGAATTACTGTTGGTATGAGAGATGGTGCACTTACTGTTATCGCACCGATTGAGGGGACACCAGCGGATAAAGCAGGGATGAAATCTGAAGATATCATCTTAAAGATTAATGAGAAATCAACGCTTAACATGACTATTGATGAAGCAGTTGCCATCATGCGAGGAAAGCCAAAGACAAAGATAAATTTAACAATTGTCCGTAAAAAAGAGCCAAGACCTCTGACGATAGAAATTATTAGAGATATCATAAAAATTGACTCAGTTTATACGAAAAAAATTGAAGATAGTGAGATTCTTTATATTCGAGTTACGAGTTTTGATAAAAAAGTAACAGATGATGTAAGAAAAGCACTTAACAAACACAAAGGTAAAATGAAAGGTTTGATACTTGATCTTAGAAATAACCCTGGTGGACTTTTAAACCAAGCGGTTGGACTAACAGACCTTTTTGTAGAAGAGGGGGTTATCGTTTCACAAAAAGGAAGATTAGAGCGAGAAAACCAAATTTATAATGCAAGTAAAAATGGGACATTTGCTGATATCCCTCTGGTTGTCCTTATCAATGGAGGAAGTGCAAGTGCTAGTGAAATTGTAAGTGGTGCACTTCAAGATCATAAACGAGCCGTACTTGTTGGTAAAAAAACATTTGGTAAAGGTTCAGTTCAAGTGATTTTACCTATAGGACAAGAAGAGGCACTTAGAATTACAGTAGCTCGATACTATCTGCCAGAAGGAAGAACAATTCAAGCAACTGGTGTTATTCCAGATATTGAGGTGTTCCCTGGTGAAGTTATCGTTGAAGAGAATGATTTTTCTATCAAAGAGAGTGACCTTAAAAAACATTTAGAGGGTCAACTCCAAGAGATTGATGGTAAGAAAAAATCAGAAAAAGAGAGTGATGATAAGAAAAATAAAAAGCTCATCACAAAATCAGATATTTTAAAAGATATACAATTAAAAACTGCGATTGATACAATCAAAGTACTAACAATTACAAATGGATTTCACTAATGGAAAAAAGAGAATTATTATACGAAGGTAAAGCAAAAAAACTTTGGTTAACAGATGATGCAAATTTACTTATTGCAGAGTTTAAAGATGATTTGACGGCATTTAATGCGGAAAAAAAAGGTAGTGAAGTAGGTAAAGGTGCATTAAATTGTAAGATTAGTACAGAGCTTTTTGCTCTTTTAGAGAAAAATGGTGTAAAAACACATCTTATCGAAACAATAGATGATAATCATCAATTAGTCAAAAAAGTTGATATTATTATGATTGAAGTGGTGGTAAGAAATACGGCTACAGGATCTTTAAGTAAAAGACTTGGAGTGGAAGATGGAAAAGTATTACCATTTACTCTTGTAGAGTTTTATCTTAAAGATGATGATTTAAATGATCCAATTATCTGTAGAGATCACTGCATGTTATTAGAACTTGTAGATGATCGAAATTCTCTTGAGATTTTAAAAGAGAAAGGTCTACAAATCAATAGACTTTTAAAAGAGTTTTTTGAAGAAAGACGACTTAATCTTATCGATTTTAAAGTAGAATTTGGAATTGATAGTGAGGGTGAAATCATTCTTAGTGATGAGATTAGTCCTGATAGTTGTAGATTTTGGGACATGGATAGTGGCGAGAAGTTAGATAAAGATCGTTTTCGTCAAAATCTTGGAAATGTAAAAGTTGCGTATGAAGAGGTACTCAAAAGAATTTTAGGAGATACAAAATGAAAGCAATCGTAAATATTGGTTTAAAGGCTGGCGTTTTAGACCCATCTGGAAAAGCGGTGCATCATGCTTTAACTTCACTACATTTTGACAATGTAAACGATGTTAGAATTGGGAAACAAATCATTATACAATTAGAGGGTGATGATGCACAAAAAGCAAAAGAAGATGTTGTAAAAATGTGTGAAGAACTTTTGGCAAATACAGTCATTGAAGATTATGAGATAGAGATAGTAAAATGAAAATAGTAGTAGTTGTCTATCCGGGGACTAATTGCGAGTACGATACAAAATATGCTTATGAAATGCTAGACCAAGATGTTGAACTTATTTGGCATAAAGAGGACAAACTACCTGAGGGAACTGAGTTAGTAGTTCTTCCTGGTGGCTTTAGCTATGGAGATGCACTTAGAAGTGGATCTATCGCTAAATTTTCCCCTATAATGAAAGCAGTAATTGCGTTTGCAAACGGTGGTGGAAAAGTTTTAGGAATCTGTAACGGTTTTCAAATCCTCCTTGAAGCAAATCTTCTTCCAGGGGCTATGAAACATAATCAAAATATGCACTTTATTTCTAAACACCATAATTTAAAAGTAAAAGATAATAAAAACAACTTTTTAAAAAAATTAAATGTTGGAGATATTTTAAATATTCCTATCGCTCATGGTGAAGGGAATTATTATATTGGTAAAGATGATTTAGAAACGTTATATAATAATAACCAAGTGCTTTTAACCTATTGTGATAATAACGGTGAAGCATTAAATCCCAATGGATCAGTAGATGCCATAGCGGGTATTTGTAACTTGGAGAGAAATGTATTTGGGTTGATGCCTCATCCCGAACGAGCCATGGAGTCATTGCTTGGTAGTGATGATGGTATCAAAATGTTACAGGGTTTGATTAGTTGAAGCTAACCCTCTCATTTCTCATCCTATTTTCACTAAATCTACATGGTGGTTTTTTTGGAGACCTTTTTAAAAGCTCTACTCCGAAACATGCTGATATCCAAATTACCCAAGAAGATGCTATCATTGAAGAAGAAGTTATTTTTGATGAATCACCAAAAAGAGATAAGAAAGATATCGTCTTTGAAGAAGAAGTGATTTCGGCTGATGAGTATATCGATAGTGTAGAAGAACCTATGGATATAGAGGTCTTTTCAAGTGAGGGGGATGATAGTAGAGCTTTTGATGAGAATGAGGTCTATATCGATGAAGATGGAGATGAAAATCCTTTTGTCAGAGCACAATCAATTTTTCTATCTTATGTTGATAAACCAGAAAAAATTTATCTTTCACAACATGCGATCCTAAAAATAAAAGCAATCATCACAAATGAAAATGTAAACAGTATTCAAACCTCATTTTTAAAACATAAAAACGTGGTAATACTAAATCAAAACAGCCCTTGGAAAAAGATTTCAAACACAAGTTATGAAAACAGTTACATTGTTAAAGCACTTTCGACTTCAGCACTTATGCCAGATATTAAAATTTCTACAGCACTTATAGGTGGAAAAGCACAGAGTGAAACACTCGATGCCTATAAGCCAAAAATTGTGGCACTTCGTGAAGATAAAGAGTTTTGCCTTGTTTTGTCCACAGACCTTACCCTTCAAAGTCACCATGAAAAAAAGTATGATGAAAAGAGTAACATTGTTGTTATGGAAATCAATGCAACAGGTGCAAATTTAGAAGATTTCCATATCCCCTATGCTATTAGAGGTGGAATTGATGATATCAAGTATAGTGGTATAGGTCAGAGTATTTACTATTTTGCAATCATTCCAAATGATATCAAACATTTTAAGTTTAAATACTTTGACCTTAAAAGCAATAAATACAATATCGTCTCCTTTCCAATTTTACTACAAGATAGTAGTGTAAGTACACAGACAGATTTAAATCCTGAAGAGAGTCGTTTTGCACTTTACAAAGCTATTGCATTAATCGTATTAGCATTTATTATATTTTTGTTTTATCTTAAAACTAGAAAACTCTATTTACTAATTTTATCTTTAATTGTAGGCGCTTTTTTACTTTATATAAGAACACCTATCAGTAAAATCATATTACATGAAAATGTGAAACTTAGAATATTACCAACAAAAAATTCAACAATTTTTTATGTTACAGAGGAAAAAATTAAAGCAGACATGCTACTTAGAAAAGATGGATATATAAAAGTACTTTTACCAAATAAAAAAATTGGCTGGATAGATGAAGATATTACAAAAAATTAAAGCAATCTCAATTTTTATTAATTTTGTTATCACCGTTAGTGTTGTCGTAATTTTAATAACATTTTTTAATAAGCATAATTGGAAGGTTAGACGAACTTGGGCAAAGCTCCAAGCTTGGCTTACTGGGTATAAATTAGAGATCATAGGTACCCCTGATCTTGAAGCTCATATGCTTATACTAAACCACCAAAGTCTTCTTGATATCATTATACTTGAAGCAACATATCCTAAAAACCTTGCGTGGGTTGCTAAAAAAGAGATTGAAGATATGACATTTTTTGGAAAAGTTATAACCGCTAATAGGATGATCTCAATAAATCGTGATGACAAAAAATCTCTTTTAAAACTCTTTGCGGACTCTAAAGATCGACTAGAAGCAGGTAGAGTTATTGCTATCTTTCCAGAAGGAACTAGAGGAGATGGTAAAACGATAGCACCTTTTAAAGCAGGAACAAAACTCATTGCTTCAAAACTCAAACTGAAAGTCCAACCTGCAGTTATCGTGAACACTAGAAATGTCTTAGATTCTCAAAACTTTATAGCTAAAAGTGGTAAAGTAAAACTTATATATCTTGATAGCTTTTATGTCAAAGAAAATAAAAATTGGTTTGAAGAGATACAAATCGCCATGCAAGAGCGACTGGATGAAGAACTAAAAAAGAGTTAATAACCTCTACCATCACAAGCTTCACAATAAAGTTCACATTTTGCATTTTTTATTTCATCACTTGTAGGGGAGGTGATAAATCCAAAAAATCCAACAGACCCTATATATTTTAAATGTTCACCTTCTCCACATTTTTTACACTCATACCACAATTCACATGATTTTCTATCGATTTTAAGTTTTGATTTTTGACATTCTCCTGTTTTATTACAATGAATACAACCATCTGCCATTTCAATATCCTTATAATTTAATTTTATATATTTTATAATAAATATATTTATATAAACTTAAGTTGTCAATGAATAAGACCAAATATTAAATATATTTGGATAACATGCAAAAAAATTTAATGGAGAATTACACTATATGTCAAAACACGAATTTCAAACAGAAGTAACACAACTTTTGGATCTTATGATCCACTCACTCTACTCAAACAAAGAGATCTTTTTAAGAGAGCTTATCTCAAATGCTTCAGATGCACTTGATAAACTAAACTATCTTTGCATATCAGATGATAAATATAAAGATTTAAAGTATGAGCCAAAAATTCAAATCAATGTTGATAAAGAGGCAAAAACACTTACTATAACTGATACAGGTATCGGGATGAGTAAAGATGATTTGGTTAAAAACTTAGGAACCATTGCAAAAAGTGGTACAAAATCATTTGTTGAGAAACTAAGTGGAGATGCCAAAAAAGATTCATCTCTTATCGGTCAATTTGGTGTTGGGTTTTATGCAGCTTTTATGGTGGCTTCAAAGGTTGAAGTCCAAAGTCGAAAAGCTGGAGCGAAAAGTGCAAATGCATGGATTAG
This sequence comes from Campylobacterales bacterium, assembly GCA_029935075.1. Classification (GTDB taxonomy): domain Bacteria; phylum Campylobacterota; class Campylobacteria; order Campylobacterales; family QNZT01; genus SZUA-1433. The sequence goes on along the minus strand of JAOZKZ010000039.1, from coordinate 1,757 downwards.
TTCAGGTGGTGGTGAGTATGAGATAAAAGATAGTAAAAAAGAGGAACATGGCACAACTATAACACTACACCTCAAAGATGATGAAGTTGAATTTTTAGAAGCTTTTAGAATTAAGAGTATTATAGAAAAGTATTCAAACCATATCCCATTTGCAATCTTTTTAGAAGAGAGTGAAACTAAAGATGATAAAACTGAAATCAGTAACAATCAGATAAATAAAGCTTCAGCTCTTTGGAGAATGAACAAAACTGAAATCAAAACAGATGAATATAATGACTTTTATAAAAGCTTATCCCATGATAGCGAAGACCCAAGACTTCATATCCATACAAAAGCAGAGGGTAAGATAGAGTACAGCACACTATTTTATATCCCTAAAACTGCCCCTTTTGATATGTTCCGTGTTGATTACCAGTCGGGTATCAAGCTTTATGTAAAAAGAGTTTTTATCACAGATGATGATAAAGAGCTTCTTCCTACTTATCTTAGATTTGTGAGAGGTGTCATTGATGTTGAAGATTTACCTTTAAATGTTTCTCGTGAGCTTTTACAACAAAATGTAATTTTAGCTTCTGTTAAAAAAGCAAGTGTTAAAAAGATTTTAGGGGAACTTAAAAAACTAAAAAACAAAGATTTTGAAGCTTATAAAGAGTTTTATGCGGTATTTGGAAAAGTTTTAAAAGAGGGCATCATGGGTGAGTTTGACAACCGTGATTTACTTCTTGATTTACTTTTATTTAAATCTTCTTCAAGAGATGAACTTATCGATTTGGAACAATATAAAGAGAAAATGGCTGAAGATCAAAAAGAGATTTATTATATCACTGGAGAGAGTGCAAATATGCTTAAAAACTCTCCACTTATCGAGGGATTTAACGAAAAAGGTATTGAAGTTCTGATTTTAGATGAAGAGGTTGATACAATTGTTATACCAAACATCGGTCAATATAAAGAGATTCCGTTGGTTGCAGCAAATAGTGCAAATGTAGGAAGTGCTGATGTTGACACAAAAGAGTTAGATGAAAAATTTGCTGAAATTTTAGTGAAGATGAAAGAGGAGTTAAAAGATGAAGTTAAAGATGTAAAAATCTCAACGCGTCTTAAAAAATCTCCTGCATGTCTTGTTTATGACAAAGAAGATCCAGACTTTGCAATGCAACAGATGTTAAAACAGATGGGGCAGGGTGATATGCCTCCTGTGAAGCCAATTTTAGAGATAAATGCTGACCATGAGATATTTACAAAGATAGAGGATAAAAAAGATTTTATTGCTTTAAATAATGTTTCACATGTACTACTTGACCTTGCGAAACTTAGTGAAGGTATGAAGCTTGAAGATGGTGCTGATTTTGCAGATAGAATTAACAAGCTGCTAGCTGGGTCACTTTAGTTATGAGACTGGTCACACTCTTTCTTTTACTCTCTAGCTTTTTGTTTGCAGATGTTGTTGAGATTAAAAACTTTGAGAGTGACCTTTTTTCAAAAGATAGAAATAGACTTAAAAAAATTGAGTTTTCTCTTCTTTTTGATGGTAGGGATTTGAAAGAGAATCGTCATAAAATTGTAGATGGACTCAATATTGTAATAAGTAGTTTTTATGTTGAAGACCTTTTTACTTCAAAAGGTAAAGAGCGATTTAAAACAGTAATTACGAAGTATGTGAGTAAAAAATATGCAGTTGATATTGATGATATTTTTATTCAAAAGTTTAGAGTAAAAGATAATGTTTCTGTAGATGCTTTTATAGATGCACTGAG
>JAOZKZ010000180.1 GCA_029935075.1 Campylobacterales bacterium | reverse complement strand
CTTGGGGTTAATCCTGCTTCACTGACACCTTTGGATAGGTTGGCTTTTATAGGTTCTCATGCAATGGGTGCTTTGAGTTATGAACCATGTGATGAGATGCAAGGGTCAATTTTGGAAGAGATAGTGTTGGATGATTTGGCTCAAAGCTCTCACGATATTTTAGAGGGAGATAGTGAAGTTTTGCTTGATGAGCTTTTAATGCTAAATGGTTCCTCAGCTGGGGCTAGACCTAAAATATTAGTTCAGATTAGTGAAGATAAAAAGCAGATTATTCATGGTAGGCAAGAGTTAAAAGAGGGATTTTCTCATTGGATTGTGAAGTTTGCTTCATCTATGGATAGTAGAGAGATAGGAGCTATAGAGTATGCCTACTCGCTTATGGCAAGAGATGCAGGGCTGGATATGCCTCGTACTGTTTTATTGGAGGGGAAAAAGGGGCGATACTTTGCTTGTGAGAGATTTGATAGAGTTGGAGAGAAGAGAGTTCACATGCACTCTGTGGCTGGGCTTGTGCATAGTGACTTTAGGTATCCGACACTTGATTATGATGATTTGCTCTCTTTGGCTTTGCATCTTACTAAAAATGTACAAGAGCAAGAGAAAGTTTTTAGATTAGCTTGTTTTAATCTTTTTTCTCACAATCGTGATGACCATGCTAAAAATTTCTCATTTTTGATGGATGAAAAAGGGGTGTGGAGATTTTCACCTGTTTATGACATCACTTTTTCTGATGGGCCAGAAGGAGAGCATAGCACTACTTATTTGGGTGAGGGTAAAAATCCAAATAGTATGCATCTTAAAGAGTTAGCAAAAAAACATCAGTTGAAAAATGCAGATGAGATAATATTTGAAGTAAAAGATACCGTATCAAAATGGAAAAATTATTTTAAAATAGCAGATGTATCAAAATCTACACAAAATAACATAGGCAAATTTTTAATAGATTAAGTTAAAATATTTATAATCAAAAATAAAAAGGCATATTTTATGAATAATAAAGCACTTCTTTTAGAGATGTTTACACTTCAACAAAAGCTAAATGACGGGACAAATGGTGAAGGCTGGGAAAAAGGGTATACCAATCAAAATCGTATCATAAACTGGAAACGGTGTATCTACATGGAAGCGGCGGAGCTTATCGATAGCTTTAATTGGAAACATTGGAAAGATATACATATCGATCCTGATTGGGATAATGTTACGATAGAACTTGTTGATATTTGGCATTTTGTTATGAGTCTTGGGCTTGAGCAGTATAAAAATAAAAACTTGGGTGATATCGATACTTTGGTTAATTATGTTGTAGATACAAAATACTTTAATGAGTTTTGCGGGGAACCTATCGTGCCAGAAAACGAAGATGCTTTGAGTATTGTAAGCACTATTGAGTATCTTATAAAACACTCTATTGAAGGTCATGATTTTGAGACTATTGTGGATGATTTTTTAATTGTCTCTTTGCAGTGTGGGCTTAATATTCAGACACTTTACAAGTTTTATCTCGGTAAAAATATCTTAAATAAATTTCGTCAAGACAATGGCTATAAAGAGGGAACTTATAAAAAGATGTGGAATGGTACTGAAGACAATGTCATCATGTCAGGGCTTTTAGAGCAAAATTCACTTGGAGCTGATGGGCTTTACCTAGAGTTGGATAAGGCTTACAAAGCACTCTAGGATGATTAAAACGGAACTGTTTAAAAAGAGTATTTCGGATTTTTTATCTGCCAAACTTTTGGTGGTTTCGGTTGTTCCGTTTTTAATCTCATTTGCACTCTTTTTATATCTCTATCTTGGTGTGGGTGCGGATACGATTGATGCCTTTAAGCAGAGTATTGAAAATGGAGTGGTTCCATTTCTTGACCCTGATGCCCATCCAATTTTAACTTATATCTTGACGATTGGTCTCTTTAAGTGGCTCTTTTCACTCTTTTTTTATCTCGTTGGAGCACTTGCTGTTATCTTGTTAAGTGTTGTTGTAGCAGTAGTTGTCGTGGGATTTTTTACACCGTATATCGTGAAGGTTATCAGAGAAAAGCATTATCCAGATTTCGTGATTCAAAATGAAAATTTTACGATTGGTGTGACTATTTGGCATTTTGTAAAAGTGTTTACAATTTTTATACTACTTTTTTTGCTTGCTTTGCCATTTTTATTTATCCCTGGTATTAACTTTTTTGCTCTAAATATCCCTTTTTATTATCTCTTTCACAACTTTTTGGTTTTGGATGTTGGCTCTGCTATCGACTCAAAAGAGGAATTTAAAATTGTTACTAAAAAACATAAATTACTTTTTAGAAGTACAACTTTGAGTCTGTATGGAGTATCTTTGATTCCTTTAGTGTCCATGATATTTCAAGTACTTTTTGTCATCATTTTAGCACATCAGTTTTTTAGAAGGACGATGGAGCAAAGAGTATGAAGTTTTTAATACTCTCTTTGTTTCTATTTTGTCAAGTAAATGCACTTGATTTTAAACAAAAATTGATACTAAAAACTGTAAAAAATGTAGCTTCTCATTACCCTGACAACAAAGGTCAGACATTTGAAGATACAGCCATGGCAATTTGTATGACGGAAACCAGCGGTGGAAAACTTAACTTTGGAGATGCACAGCTTTTGAAAAAGGGAATTAAAAAAGCCTCCTACGGCATCATGCAAGTGCGATTGGGTACGGCTAGGTTTGTGGCAAAAGTGTTTAAACTTCGTTCTGTTCAAAGTATGAGTGACTTACAACTTATCAAAAAAATGATGCATAACAATCTTTTCAATGCAAAAATTGGGGTTTTATATATCGTTTGGTGTTCAAATCACTCTAAGAGTTATTTTGAGACGGTGAGTAGATATAATGGGGGTAGAGTTAACCACCCCTACTATAATAGAGTTCAAAAAAATTTAAAACTTCTTAGAAAACATAATCTTTAACTTAATGAACAAAAGTTCCTTGGACTTCAAGAAGAAGCATATTTTGACACATGGCGATATATTCAGAAATTTCTGTGTTAATATCTGGTGTTGGATAGATATTTAATACAATTTGATTTCCAAAAACTTTATAAACCATAGCTTTGACATCAACAGCAAATGAACTATTATGTGCACTCTCAAGATGAAATTTAAGTTGAAAAGATTTTGTATGAAGCCCTTTAGCTTGTAACTCTTCAATTTTAGCCAGTTGAGTAGTAAGAAGTATAGAGTTTTTAGAGATATCAGCCACTAAACCTTCCATGTGGAATTCTTCTTCACAATCTAAAATGGCTTGTATTGGACGGTGTGGCGTAACTCTGATGTTCTTTCTATGTACTGGGGAATTATCTAAAAACTTCATGTTGTCAATTTCTATGATGCAATTGGTGAAATTGATATTGGTGATATCTCCTCTCATAATATCTGGAATCATTGTGTGCTCGATATATACAAATTCTTGTTTTTTCAAAAATGGAAGATACTCTGGATTTGCTTTGACTTTTAAAGTACCTTTATCATAATCTTCAACAGCGACTTTACTCAGAAGTGGTGTTTCTTTGTAAAAACCATAAAGATTTAGATGGGGTTCTTGGGTAAATATAGAACGAATACTATCAAATTCACCGTTAGGAGAGTACTCAAAAAATTTAGTTCCATAGTAGACATCGATATCTTTTGCAATTTTGGATTTCATAAAGAAGGTATGCACTCTCTCCATTAAGGAGTTTTTATCATCACTTTGATCATATGCAGTAATACCAATATTATTGATTTTAATACCAAATTTTATTTTTACACTCATAAGCATGTTTTTTACAGTCATTACTACATTGTGAATTTTACTCTCATGGATAAAGATTAGAAAGTTATTGCTACCCTCATTGATAATAGGGGTATAACCTAAAAATTCATACATAAAACTGATAACTTCTTTAAATTCATTTGCTTTATTGGGGTCAAATTTCAAATCAAATTTTACAACACACAAGTGAGAGTTATAATTATTTGATCTCTCTATTTGAGATTCGATAAAAGCGTGGTTGATATAATTTGTAATTAAAAGACTGTTGTTGGTCATAGTTATTCCTTATGGTATAATTTCGACAATTAATAAAAAAAGTTTAGGGAAAATAGAGATGAAAGAGAAATTTTTTGAAGATTTAGAGCAAGTTTATCAAATAATAAAGAAAAACCATAAAGAGATTAGCACTTATTACGATATTTTGGGTGGCGATGCCGATAGTGAAAAAGTAGAGTTTATCAATGCTTTTTTAGAAAAAATTGGACTTGAGGTTGACAGTGAAAGTCAAATGTCAGCGATTTCAAGACTTGTGAGCTTAAGAGACGATTCTCTATCACAATCTTTAAAAAAAGCAGGTTTTAGTGAAGATGAAATTATAGAGAAAAAAGAGGAAGCTTATCTTTGGGTTGCAGAGTTTCATCTAAAAGTACATCAAAGCTTAGTAGATACCATTGAAAATGAACAACTTTTAACACCGTTTTATAGAGCAGTTTTTAGAGGAGTCCATGAAGTAGGGCTTACTTTTAGTTCATGGCAATCAAGCTGGACGGCACATAT
>JAOZKZ010000179.1 GCA_029935075.1 Campylobacterales bacterium | reverse complement strand
TGATAAAAAGCAAAGTCAAAGAGCTTGTAAATATCTCATTTGAGATAAAAGAGTCGTTTGCTCTAGTAGGGCAGAGTGGAAGTGGAAAATCTCTTACTTTAAAAGCACTTTTAGGCATGCTTCCATCTAACTTAGAAAGTAAGAAAAATATTGAGTCAGATTTTGAGTTAATAGCTGGAAAAAATATCTCAATAGTCCCTCAAAATCCTTTTACTGCTCTTTCTCCTTTGACAAGAATTGGTAAGCAGTTTATGTTAGAAAAAAACAGAGCAGGAGAATTTATGAAGATGGTTGACCTTGACGAGGGGTTTTTAGATAGATATCCATCAGAGCTTAGTGGAGGTCAACTTCAACGAGTTATCATCGCTATGGCTCTCTCAACCAATCCTAAACTACTACTTTTAGATGAGCCAACAACGGCACTTGATAGTGAGACAAAAGATGGGATTTTAGAGTTGATATTGGCACTTCAAAAAAAGGTGGGTTATAAGATACTTTTTGTTACCCATGATGTGGAAGCGACTAAGGAGCTGTGTCAAGAGATTGCAATATTAAAAGATGGTATAATAATTGAACATGGCAAAGTAAATGAGGTTTTAAACAATCCTCAAAATGATTATACAAAACAGTTAATTGCATCGAATTTTAAAAACAGAGGAAAGAGAAGTTGAAATATATATTTAGAGCGATAGTTGCACTTTTTATCATCGGAATCATATCGGGGCTTTTGGCTTTTGCCTATTATTCAAATGAAGTGAAACTTGATGCAGATAAATTAATCAATTATAACCCAGATACAACAACAAGGATTTATGATAGAAATGGAGAATTAATTGCTAATCTTTTTAATAAAAAACATCGATTGTATGCACCATTTGCTGAAATTCCTCCACGGCTTATAGAAGCACTTGTGGCGATTGAGGATACGACCTTTTTTGAACATGAGGGTGTGAATTATGAGGCGATTTTTCGAGCAATTGTGAAAGATATTAGACATATGAAATTAAAAGAGGGTGCTTCAACTTTGACGCAACAACTTATTAAAAATACGCTTTTAACTAGTGAGAAAAAATTGAAACGGAAAATAAATGAAGCAATTTTGGCTCTGAAGCTAGAGAGTAAGCTTACAAAAGAGGAAATTTTAGAGCGATATCTGAATGAAATTTATTTTGGACATCGTTATTATGGTGTGAAAACAGCAGCTCAGGGGTATTTTAGAAAAGAACTTAGGGAGTTAAATCTTAAAGAGATGGCAATGCTTGTGGGTATGCCAAAAGCACCAAGTACTTATGACCCGACACGACATCTTGATTTGGCACTAGGGCGTGCAAATACAGTTTTGTTTAGGATGAAATCATTGGGGTGGATTACTGATGAGGAGTATCAAAAATATGAGCAACATCGACCGACAATTTATGATGATACTTTAACTAAAAATAGAACTCCTTATGTAATTGACCAAATTATTAGAGAGTTAGAAAATGAGTATCCAGATATCAAAACTGGTGGTTATTCAATTCATACGACTATCGACTTTGAACTTCAAGAACTTGCTAAAAAATCTCTTTATGATGGTTATGTTGCAATATTAGAAAGAGGAGAAAAATCTAAAGAGCCTATTGATTATGGTGATTTAAATGGTGCGATGGTAGTTTTGGAAAACAAAACGGGGGAAGTTTTATCTTTAGTTGGTGGAATTGACTATAAAAAAAGTGCTTACAATAGAGCGATACAAAGCCTTAGACAGCCGGGAAGCTCTTTTAAACCATTTATCTATCAAGTGGCATTAGATGCAGGTTATTCGACTCAGAGTAAGCTTACAGATATTTCAAGAACTTTCTCTTATGAGGATAAAGATGAAGAGAAAGAGTGGAAACCTAAAAACTACTCTAAAAACTTTGCAGGAATTTTAACACTTCGTCAAGCACTTGTTCACTCAAGAAACTTGGCTACGATTAATTTAGTGAATGAGTTAGGTTTGAGTGCGGTTCATCGTGAAATTAAGAAGATGGGATTTGAGAAGATTCCAGCAGATTTGTCTATGAGCCTTGGAACTTTTGGGATTTCTCCACTTGATTTTTCCGAATTTTATACTATTTTTTCAAATTATGGAAAAAAACTAAATCCAATCTTGGTAAAAAAGGTCATAACAAAAGAGGGTGATGAGAAAAATTATACAGCAAAAGAGGAAGTTGTTACACCTCCTTCACAAGCTTATCTAACTGTTTCAATTTTGAGAGATGTTGTTAGAAAGGGAACAGGAAGAAGAGCGAGAGTTGAGGGGATTGAGCTTGCTGGAAAAACTGGTACAACAAATGAGTATAAAGATGCTTGGTTTTGTGGGTTTTCACCTGAAATTCAAAGTATTGTTTGGTATGGAAAAGATGATAATAGACCTATGTACAAAGAGACAGGTGGAAAAGCAGCAGGTTCAGTTTTTGCTAGTTTTTTCAAAGAGTATCTGAAAATTCATCCAGAGACTAAAAGGGTTTTTGATATTCCTGCTGATGTGAGAGTTTTGAAAAGTAAAAATGCTACTGAGTATTTTACTCCAATTTCAAAACCACCAAAAAATAGTACAGGAGCGTCTTCAAACTCTAACGATGAATTACTATTTTAATAAAACTTTTGATACCAATCTATAAACTCTGAAATTCCCTCTTTTAGTGGAGTTTTAGGTTTATATCCCATATCTTTAATCAACTCACTTGTGTCTGCATAGGTGCTATAAACATCACCTGGTTGCATATCCATCATATTTTTTTCTGCTGTTTTTCCTATTTTTTCTTCTAAAGTCTCAATAAAATCCATTAATTTAACTGGGGCATTATTGCCGATATTGTAGATTTTATAGGGTGTTTTGGTAGATTGAGGATTATCAATAACTCTCATGACTCCCTCTGTGATATCATCAATATAGGTAAAATCTCTCTCCATTTTTCCATTGTTAAAAACATTGATAGGTTTATCATTAATGATAGCTTTTGTAAAAAGAAAAGGAGCCATGTCAGGTCGTCCCCATGGTCCATAAACTGTAAAAAATCTAAGTCCAGTAGTAGGAAGTTTGAAAAGATGGCTGTAAGTGTGTGCCATGAGTTCATTTGATTTTTTAGTGGCTGCATAGATTGAGATAGGATGGTCAACATTGTGTTCTGTGCTAAAAGGCTGCTCTTTGTTTAAGCCATAAACGGATGAGCTGCTAGCATAAGAGAGTGCTTTAACATTGTTATGTCTACAACACTCTAAGATATTCATAAACCCTACGATGTTGCTTTGTATATACTCATGAGGGTTTTCAAGAGAGTATCTTACTCCTGCTTGTGCAGCTAGGTTACATACATCTGTAAATTTTTCATCTTTAAAAAGTTTTTCAAGTTGTTCTCTATCTTCTAGGTTTAGTTTGATAAATTTGTAGTTTGGGTAAATTGAGCTTTGAGTTAGTTTGCCATATTCTATCTCTTTTTGTGAAATTCCTGTATCTTCTAATCTTCCATATTTTAAAGAGATATCGTAGTAATCGTTGATATTATCTAAGCCAATTACTTCATCTCCTCGTTCTAGTAGTTTTTTGGCTAAGTTATGACCTATAAATCCTGCGGTTCCTGTAATGAGTATCTTCATTTATCTTTCCTACCATGGTTGATTTAGTCCATCTAAATTAAAATCAAAATTATATATGAGACCAAGTGTAGCGTAACCAAATTTTTTATCAAAACTATTTTTTGTTTTTTCATTATAGAGATAAGGAATTACACCATTATATTGTTTGGTATAATACTTTAGTCCCACAAACATTAAAAGGTCTTGACTAAATACCTTAGAGAGTGCTAGATTTAAAACATGGTTACTATTTTCCCCATTGTCTATATCTCTACTAAAAAGCCTGATATATTCATATCCAGTCTCTATCAGAAAACTTCCTAACTCAATAGTATATTGAAATCCTGCATTTAATGCTACTTCGTTTCTATCATAGCTTATTCCATCAAGTTTACCATCAACGGCAGTAAACTTTAAACCAAGATAAAAATCTAAAACACTTGACATGATTTTTGATCCTGCTAACAGTCTCATATAAAATGAACTATCACTCATATCGTCCATTTTGGAAATTCCTAAACTAGATCCCACTATTGAAAGGTCATTTGCACTATTGAGTATTAATCCAAAATCAGTTGAGAAGGTATCAATAAATGCACTAGGATTATGATAAATATTTACTTTTACAAATAATTCATTTTTTTTGTTTTTTAAACTCTCTGACGCATAATCTAAATCTTGATATTCAAAGTTATATAAAAATGATAAATAATCACTATAACCATATCCAAGTGATAAATCCAATTTATTCATATTTCCCAAACTTCCATGTTCAGATGCTAAACCATTATTGTCACTTCGTACACTAAAAATATCTAAACCACTATTTATAATGCTATAACTTGCTTTAACTCCAAGTTTGTCTGCTAATAAAGGGTATGAGCGAATATTTTGAGATGTTTGTGAAACATCGGTTGCTTTTAGAAGAGAAAGTAGTAAAAAGAGTATGGAGATGATTTTAAACATAATAATTCCTATATATTAAAATGATAGTTCGCTATCGC
>JAOZKZ010000038.1 GCA_029935075.1 Campylobacterales bacterium | reverse complement strand
GCAATAGGCTTTGAATTAAATATCAAAGCCATTTTGTGTGCTACAAAACACTAAAATTTAGGGCTTCCATCAAACTCATGTGAAGCCCCGCCCGGTGCTGGATTGTTTTCTTCATCTTTTAATTTTTGCTCATAAGCTTTCATCTCCATACGCACTTCGTTGATTTGTACAGGAGTAACATTCTCTTCTTGACTCCAAACCACTTCAATATTTCCGCCATGTTCAGCACCCATATCTTCTATCTTTGTTGCATACTCATTGATATCCAAACAGATTTGATTCTCTCCCTCTTCTGAAGTGTCTCTTATCTCGATGTACCATCTGCCTATTGGGTTTGATTTTACTACTGATTCAAAAATAACTGCTGCCATATAAATTCCTAAATTTTTTGATTATTATATTATAAAGAAGCATAATTAATTCAGCTACGTAGTAAGTTATATAGATATAAGGGTAACTATTATGCAATAAGTTAATTATTATTTAGTTATTATGAAACTAAGTTAACAAAATTAAGAGGAGTTAAAATGAATTTTTTGAAAAATAGATTTTCTAAAGCAGTTTTAGGTGCATTTGCAATATCCGCTATGTTGCAAGGTTGTGGTAGTAGTTCATCATCAGGTGAATGTTGTCAAGGTGAGCCAAAATTAGCTGACAAGATAAAAGAGGTTGATAAAGTTGTCGCTGTTCCTGAAGTGAAAGGTAATCAAATAGTCTATGTTGATAGAAACGTAACAGTAATTCAATATGTAGATAGAAATGTCACAATCATCCAATATGTAGATAGAAATGTTACTGTTGATACGATAAAAATAAGACCAGAAGCCCGTATCTCTGGTTTAGTAGATGGTGTGGTGCTTAAAGATGCTACATTGCTAAAGATAGATAGTCTGAATAGTTCTGATGAAGATGGTAATGTTACAAAATACCAATGGATGTTAGATGATGTAGCTATATCAACAGAGAAAAGTCCTGAGATTACATTGCCAACTGACCCAGGTTCTTATGAATTATGTTTGCTTGTTACTGACAATGATGATTTGATAAGTACAAAAACTTGTAAGTCATTTGTTATCCCAGAAGCAAATGCAAATCCTACAGCAGCTATGGCTAAAACAAGAAATGGTGAAGAAATTGGTAGTAATGAGATAAAAACAAAATGTCCAATAGTGTTTTCTGGAGAAAATAGTTTCAAAGATAATGGAAATATTGTTAGTTACATATGGACAGTTGATGGAAATCAAACTTATATAGGTAAAGACCAAGAGTTATCGTTTGATACATTGGGTGAGCATGAAGTATGTTTGACTGTTGTTGATAGTGATGACCTTAATGCTACAAGATGTGATACTATTGATGTGCAAGACCATGATGCACCAACTCCAGAGATAACTGTTATAGATATTAATGATAATAATAAAGTTTTTACAACTACACTACCAAGTGGAGATAAACTAACGAGAGGGGACAGATATGATTTCTCTTGCGAGGGCAGTAAAGATGATTGTGGTAATGAAGAGCCAATGACTTGTGAGTGGAATGTGCATAGTTATAGAGAAGATGCAAATGGAAATAAAGTAGATTATGTTAGAGATTGTATAAATCACAATAATGCACCAAGAGTTGGAAAAGAGTCTTGGGTAAAATTATGTGGATCATCAATCAGTTCTTATAAATATATTGAGATAGAGTTAAAAATTACAGATCAGTTTGGTAAGAGTACTACAAGAACAGATATTTTTGAAGTTGCTCCATAATCAAAAAGATTTATAAATTTATATCTTGGAATGTCAACGGTATCAGAGCCGTTGACAAAAAAGAAGCTCTTAAATGGGTTGATGAAGCAAATATTGACTTTTTAGGACTTCAAGAGATAAAAGCAGAACTTGAACAAATCCCGGATACAATTTTCAATAAAAATTATCAAAACTCTCTTGTAAACTCTTCTTCTAAAAAAGGTCAATCAGGTGTTGCTCTATTTACAGATATTGAACCAATTCATCACGATACAACTCCCCATGTTGACATCTTAGATGAGGGTCGTATAAACGAGTTTCATTTTGAAAATATCGCTTTTTTTAATGTTTACTTTCCAAATGGACAACGAAATGAAGAGCGACTTGTGTATAAGATGGCTTTTTATAACCGATTTTTAGAGCATTTAGAAAGTTTGCGAGCTGAGGGAAAATCAATTATTGTTTGTGGAGATGTAAATACCGCACATACAGAAATCGACTTAGCACGACCAAAAGCAAATGAAAATACTTCAGGTTTTTTACAAATTGAGAGAGATTGGATGGATAAGTTTGTAGCTGCTGGCTATGTTGATACCTTTCGCCATATTCATGGTGATAAGCCAAACCATTACAGTTGGTGGTCATATCGTGCAAATGCAAGAACAAACAATGTCGGCTGGAGAATCGATTACTTTTTCGTATCTGAGGATTTAAAAGATAGTATTAAAGATGCTTATATTTTAGATAAAGTGATGGGAAGTGATCATTGTCCAGTAGGTTTAGAAATAGAGTTATAAATGACAGACCTTGCATCATAAGGAGTGCAATCTTTTAGGAGTTGAATCAAGGTCTGTAGTGAAATTATACATAAGTAAAACAAATAAAAAGTAAACGGATACATAAAGTTTCAACCCAAAAAATGGGTTAAAACTTTTAAACTAAAGCAGTCTCTTTTTTAGAAACTTTACTTTGTTTATTTTTATATGGAGCATTATACAATTTTTCATAGTACTCGTGAGCCATTCTATCTGAGTTAAAGTATGGCAGTATATCTCTCATCGAATTTTTGATGATGCTTACCCATTTTTTCTGATTAGTGTAATAAGTTGGGATGATTTCATCCTCTAATACTCTCATCATATTTTTATTATCTCTTCTATCTTGCTCTTCTGTTGAAAGCGTTGCATCACAACCAGGGATTGTGTATGCGTTTTCACCGTGTTTAGCAAACTCTGGATGCCAACCATCTGGAATTGAGAAGTGGATAGCACCATTCATTGCTGCTGTCATACCACTTGTTCCTGATGCTTCTCTGCCGATTCTAGGAGTATTTATCCATATATCTGCACCTTTTTTAAGTGCTGATGAGAGATCTAGCTCATAACCTGTAAGGACAGCTATATTTTTGATATCTTTTGACATGTGTACAAGATCATTAAAGATACCTACAGCGATTCCATCAGTTGGATATGGTTTACCAGCCCAGACAATTTGTACAGGTCTATCAGAGTTTTCAATAATTTTTAAAAATCTCTCATAATCATACTTTAAAAGTCCCGGTCTTTTATATTCAGCAAATCTTCTAGCCCAAACGATTGTTAATGTGTCTGGATCAAACATCTTTCCAGTTTGATTTGCTACGATATTAAACAGCATCCTTTTAAGGTGTTTTTTTCTTGATACGATTTCATAGTCAATATTCTCATCAAATGCACGAAAGAGACCCTTATCTTGCCAGTATCTTCTATTTTGTGCATTTGTGATTGGGATGATTTTCTCATCTTCACCTAATACATCTTTCCACATATCATTGGCTACCTCTGCATGCATCTTTGATACCGCATTTGCTACTTTTGAAAGTTTCAATGCACCAACAGTAAGACTAAAGTCACTACCCTCAGTTCCTGTAATCTCTCTAACTGTATCAATTGATAGCGAACTAAAAAACCCCATTCTATGAAGCAGGTCTATATTGTGTACTTCATTTCCAGCAGCTTCTGGTGTGTGAGTTGTAAATACTACTCTCTTTTTTACTTCATCAACATTTTGATATTTCTCATAAAGATTAAAAGTTAAAGGAACAGCATGTCCTTCATTCATATGATAGATATCAATCTTCTCTTCAAGTGCTTCAAGTGCTTTAACTCCGCCAACACCAAGAACAATCTCTTGAGCAATTCTAGTCTCATTATTTCCATCATAAAGTTTTGAAGTGATTGTTTGTGAAAGGTGGTCATTCTCAGGAATGTCAGTAGATAAAAGCACCATTGGAGCAGTTTGAAAAGTTTCTGGCTTAAGAAGATAAGCTTTTACATGAACTGGTCTATGGTTTATGATAACTGTTACTATAACATTTGGGTCTTCAAGAAATTGGTAATGCTTTCTTGTATATGCAGGTTTTAGAGTTTGATCTCCGTGTCTCTCTTGATCATAATAGCCATACGACCATAACATTCCTACACCTATAACATTTTGCTTCAAATCATAAGCACTTCTCATATGAGATCCAGCCAAATAACCAAGTCCGCCTGAGTAGATTTTTAATGCTTGATCAATTCCAAATTCCATACTAAAATAAGCAGCTTTTGTACTGTATAACTCTTCGTTACTAACATCCATCATATTGTTCCTTCTATATTTTTCTAAAAGTTCGGCTCCGATAAGGTTAGCATTTTCAAACTCCGACAGTTTAACTTGAAGATTTTCCAAAGAGGGTTTGAAGCTATGCTTATCAAGTTCCTCTTTTACAAATCCTACAAGCGACGGATTTTTTTCAAATACACCACCACCAAGTACTAAATACTGTGGGTTTAATACTGTTACAAGGGTTGAGGCTGCATGTGAAAGAGCTCTATGGAAATTTTCCACAACCTCTTTTGATTCTGCAGTATCAAGTGCATTTAGTGCTTCAAGTGTTGGCTCATCTACAGGAATTTGATAATGTTCTATCCACTTTATCAAACCACTTCCTGATGCAAAAAGCTCTACGCAGTCGTATTTTCCACAACCACATTTAAAAGGAGCATTTTGAAATGGGATATGCCCAATTTCTCCAGCAAAATTACTACCGCCTCTGATAACGGTTCCATTTTGACTTGACGCACTTCCAAGACCTGTTCCCATGTATAACAATGTTAAGCTCTTATCGTCTCCTACCACATCCATCTCAGCTAAAAGTGCAGTTTTGAGATCATTATCAATCTCTACTCTCACATCAAACTCAGACTCTATTTTCTTTTTTAAATCTCCGTTTTGGATCTCTATATTTGGTGCAGACATAATAATATTCTCATTGACTTGACCCGCAAACGAAATCCCTACAAAGGTTATCTTTTTGTTTCTAGATAAAGTTGTTACTAAAAAATCATAAAGTGACAAACCTTCACTACTCATAGAGTCTGAAGATAAAATCTCTGTATCATCTTTGATAATATATCTAAGGTTCGTTCCCCCTATATCAATAAGGAGTTTTAGGTTTTTTTTACTCAAATGAGTGTTATGTTGTCGTTCCCAACATGTTAATATCGGCATGTTTTTAGTTCTCCTCAGTTTGCTGTGTAAGATTTTAAAATTTGTAGTTCTTATCTGGTAAAATAGTTAGTATCTCTCTTTACTAATCTGGTGTTATAGAGGTCTAATTTACAGCATAAAATTATATCTTTATTGGGCTTAGCTTAAATATATAATTATGAAACAAAAATCAATTAAAACTTATATTTTATCTATTTTGTATACATTATGTCAATTGTACTTTGATTGTTAGTATGTTTAACAATGATAATATCATCATTCTCATCACTATCAAATCGTACCGTATTAAAGATAGGTTCAAAATAGTAAATGTCAGTGTCATCACTAAATAAATTTGCTTCGTATTCATGTATTTGATTATTTAAATAGTTATATATTGTAAATGTACTATAAAAAGTATCAAATGATATTATTTTTTTATTTGGTATGCCGTTTAATGCTATTTGGAACATGTTATTATTTCTATTGTATAACGCTTGTGTCTTAGTAGCGTTTGATAGTGATGTTTGAGAAGTTCCAAAATATATCATAGTATAATTACTATAATAACGTTCTCCCTCAGTATAAATTAAATCGTTATATCCATCATTATTAATATCTACTATAAATGTTTTAGGTTCCATATAACTTGAGGATAACTCAGATAAAAATGGGTTAAATTGAAAGTTGTTATTTTGTACTAAAGAGGTAAATCCTTTTTTGCTAGTGATGATAATGTCATTTTTATTATCCCCATTTATATCGGCTATATGCATTTGATGTATTTGCATTGTATGGATTTTTTCTTCAATCGTTTCATGTTTAAAACCACTATCTGTTTGCAGAAAGAGCTCTATATCTTCTGAACGCATATTTGTTACTGCAATATCTATTAAATTATCATTATTTAAATATGCTAGATTTACATTTGATAGTTCATTCTCTGTACTAAACAATAATTCTGGTTTACTAAAATCGCCATTATTTTGTTGCCATATTATAAGTAAATCAGTCTCTAATTTTAATACAAAGTCTATTAAACCATCTGCGTTAAAATCAGCAGGATATAATGCTTTTAAAGTACTATTTGTATAGGGTATCTTTATCTCTTTTATATGGGTAAATGTTTTATCTTCGTTTTGAAAAAAGATAACAAACTCAGGTGATTTATTTTGAATATTATCTGCTGTTGGGGTTTTTGGACAGATGATATCATTATGACCATCCTTATTGATATCGGCAACTACTGCTTTGCCTAGCTTATATAATGCACTTTCATAAGTAGCGATATTTTTAAATTTAAAAAATTCTTGTTCAAATATTACATTAAAGTACTCAGTAGTATTGTCATCTCCATCTGAAACCGTTAATTTTAAAACCTCTGTTTCTAAATTGAACTCTTTTATGAGTATTGATGGTTTCAAAGAGTGTTTTGTTGTTTCTATTATCTCAATCATGTTTGGTTTATCGGAAGTATTATAAACCTCCCATGTATAAGTTAAAGGATCTTGGTCTTCATCAAATATAGATAAATTTATTTTTTCTACGATATCAAATTCTAACTCTTTTTTATCTGTAGTATAGGTAAAGTATCTAGACAAATAGGTAATTCTTGGTGGTTTGTTTCTTATTTTATGCTCAATAGTTTGTGTAATTATCTCTCCACCATCTGTTGCACTTACCTCTACTTTTACGATATCTGCTTTTTTGAAATATTCAGAAGATAATAAAAGTTTGTCATCATTTGCAACATAGCTGTTATTTACATACCACTTAATTTGGATGTTGGCTGATTCCATTTTATTGGTATAATCAAATTTAGCAGATATATCTTCATAGAGACTTATATGCGTAAAAACTGGTTTTAATTTCTCAGATAGAGTAACCCCATGGATAAAATAAGTTTCTCCAAATGAACTTTGAAGTATATCGTCATAGCCATACTTTAGGTTAATATTTATATCGTTTTCCCCTTGTAATAGGTATTTGGGTTCTACATATAATTGTTTAGAGGTTAAATCAATATAACCTTCATTATCTACAAAAACTTTAGCTGATAATGTTGGTTCTTCCTCATCAGATTCATAATAGCGTAAATTTTCAAATGCAATTTGCCTACCGCTATTATGATCGTCAATTATAAAATATTCAAAGTTATACTCTTGGGCATATATCTCAAAAGAGTCATCGATATAATTGTTATAGTTTTTATGACTCATTTTAAGATTGATGGTGATATTGTGCTCTTTTGAGACGATTGAAAAGTTTTTCAGTATAGTCTCATTACCCATAATCATTTTTGAGGCATCAAATATTTTAAACTCTTTTATCCGTGTTCCGTTGATGGTATTTAAAATATCATAGTTAGTATTGTGGAGTAAAGAGGGTAGTTTACAATCTTTATAGTGATCTTCTATTTTCCCAAGTTTTGTTTCACTATCCCTATCGTCATCAAGCGTTATGCAGTCGTAGTAATTATCTTCATCGACATATAAATCACTAATAGAAAATAATAAATTATTTAAATATACGATTGCTTGAAAATACTCTTTTTCATTCTCTTTAGTGAGTATAGCTTTATCTGTTTTCCCACTATAAGTTTTGGTTGTAATCTGCTCAGTCTTAGTATCATCAAGTTTTTCTTTTGTTAAATTAGTATCAATTTTTTGAACTTTTTCTTGTGTATTTCCACCACCACAACCCAATAAAAAAATTAATAGTATGAAGTTCAGTATTGCTGTTTGTTGCATGTAATATTCCTTTGATATAGTATATATTACATATATTAAAGTTAGTTGAAATTTTACTATAATCTTTAATGAAATGCAGGTAAATCCTCTTTAGATTTACCTAAAAGTTATGCGAATACTCTATAATTTATATTTTGAAATATAGAATTCTTTTGCTCTAACCACTCTAAAAAGTGCATATCAACATCATCCATCATTTTGGTAAGTTCCATAAAATTATGTATGTGCTCTTTGGTTCTTCTTTCACTATATTCGATAGCAGTTTCAGTCGTTATCAAAAATGCCCAATCGCTACTTTGCCCTAAAAGCAACTCTCTTAATAGTTGGTTTAAAACTCTGACTTTTATTGGGTCTTGTTCATCAATGTGGCGTTTTGCCAACTCTTCCATAGAGTCTGCCATAAAGTGTAAGTGTCTGTAAATCCAATCATTTTCTTTGTTTAACCAGACCTCATAATATCCCGCATCTCCCCATGAAGATGGTGTAGGAATTGTGACTTGGTTGGTTGGATTGGCTTGTAGATATTCCATCGGTGTGGCTATAGTAAAACTCTTTTTTGCATCAATCTCTTTAAAAAGATGGTATAAAAAGTCAGTTCCCTCAAACCACCAATGTCCAAAAAGTTCTGCATCATATGGAGAAACAAGCATAGGAGGTCTATCCATTTGCGGTTGTAGTTTTTTTAACTGTTCGCCTCGTTCATACTCAAAGTTTACTGCATGTTCTTTGGTCTTTTCATAAGCTACTTGTGGATTGTAAAAAAGTTTATTGTCTGTATCGCCTGTCACTTTTCGGTATTTAAATCCTGTAAAAACTGGCGTTCCATCAGGGGAGATAAAATCTTTGATATATTCAAATGGCAAATCATAACCGATATCACGATAAAAATCACGATAGTTAGGATCCCCCGGATAACCCTCTTTTGAACTCCAAACTTTTTTACTACTTTCTGGATCACGAGAAAAGACCGCTACATTTTCAGGGGTGTAAATAGGAGCAAATACAGAGTTTTGAGCTGTTGGATTTGCACAGATAAGTGTGTGCGAATCTCCAAAAAAGAATTTTATTCCATATTTTGCCAATACTTTATCAAGTCCGTCAAAATAAGCACATTCAGGAAGCCAAATACCATTTGGATAGACTCCAAAATTCTCTTTGTGTGACTCTACTGCAATGCCTACCTGTGCTTCAACTGCTTTTGCGTTGAGAGATAAAATAGGGAGAAATCCATGTGTTGCTCCACATGTGATGATCTCTAATTTTCCAAGTGCTGCAAAGTGTTTGTACCCATTGAGAACATTTCCATTTAAAAAACCCGTGAAAAACTCTTTTATCCAAATATATCTATCTTGATAAAAATGTGCAAGATTTTGTTCCTCTTTACATGTCTGTTTAGTTCGCTCAATCTCTCTGTCGCCAAGCTCTATCATTTTGTCTAAATGCCTGCCATATTTTTGCATCAAGAGTTCATCTTTTAACATCTCTGCCAAAGGAGGAGTAACAGAAGTTGTGAGACGAAAATCCACACCCTCATCAACCAATTTTTTTAAGTTTCTCAAAAGTGGGATGTAACACTCATCAATAGCTTCAAAAAGCCACTGTTCTTCTAAAAAGTACTCATACTCTGGATGCTTCACAAAAGGAAGGTGCGAGTGAAGTACGGGGATCCAATAACCTGCTGACATTATATGCCTCCTTTAGATGAACCAAATCTCTGGTCATCTTTTATAATTTCTTGTAACTCTTTTCTTTTTAAGATACTAGCAGAGGAGAGTGAATCGCTAACTTCATAATAAGTATCGCTCATAAAACTTGCTCTTTTTGAATTTTGTGTGTCTGTTTCGATATTTCTCCAAATGATATTGTCACTTTTAATGACTTTGGCATTTGGTGCTACAAAAACATTTGATTCAAGGATAGCGATAAAGGTACCATACGCTCCGATAAATCCAATTTTTGTTGAAACCTTCTTAAAGTCCATTTCAGGATAAAAATAGTAATTTCCCACTCTGTCATAAATATTTGTAGAATCTACTTCTATACCATCAACATAAGCTTTAAGTATCAGTTGATTTACTGAGAGTTGATGGGTATTTAGTAGCCTTGTTGTTATCTCCCAATAAGTGTAAAGTGTATTTGGGTCAACTGGCATGGCTTTTAGTGTATTGATATTGTAATATGAAGGAATCTCAAACTTTTTAATCGTTCGCTCAGGTAGCCATCCATCTTTTAAATCTGTGAAAAGTGAAAGATACTCTTTACTCTTTTCATCCCATGAGAAATCTACATGCATATTATGTTGAATTATCTCATCAAATCTATTTTTATCAAGATAGAGATGTAAAGCTTTGTTTGTAGCATTTATAAAGGTTTGTGGGTTATCATTTTCGAGGGTAATTCCTCTTCCTTTTCCCTCAGACAATTCGCCGTCAAAGTCAGTTACACTATCTTTAAGCCCTCCAACAGGAGAAACAATCGGTATCGCACCATATTTCATGGCAATCATTTGGTTAAGTCCACATGGTTCATACTGGCTAGGCATATAAAGGAAATCAGCAGAAGCGTAAATTCGACGAGCCAAAGCTTCATCATATCCTATTGTGATAGAGAGATTTTTATGAAGCCCTAAAAGTGCGTGAAACCAATCATTGTAATTCTTTTCTCCAGAACCTAAGATGACGATATTGATAGGAGATGAGGCTAGGGTGTTTAGTGACTCTAAAATTTGGTCAATTCCTTTTTGCCCAGTGAATCTTCCAATAAATACAAACAATGGTTTATTCACACCTTCTAAATGAAGTTCGTTTAGTAAATCTTCTTTTATCGCTCTTTTATTACCTAAATCATCCGCATCAAAATGTTTATTTAGATTTGTATCTAATGAAGGGTTGAACTCCTCATAATCCACGCCGTTCAAGATACCTTTGAGTTTATACTCATTGTCTTGAATGATTTGTTCTAAATCACATCCAAACTGGTGTGTTTGAATCTCTTTAGCGTAAGTAGGACTAACTGTTGTGAAAACATCACTATAAACGATTGCAGATTTAAGAAGATTTATCTGGTCATGATATTCTATCTTTGAAGCGGTAAAATAGTCCCAACTAAGGTCTAGTCTTTCGATACTTTTTTTGGAAAATATACCTTGATATGCAAGATTGTGAATTGTAAATACCACTTTTGAGTCAAGTTTGTATTGCTCTTTCACTAAAAGTGCGATAAGTGCACTTTGCCAATCGTTGATATGAAGAATATCAAACTCCTGATTTGAAGCTCTGATATACTCTAAAACTCCATAACAGAAAATTCCAAAACGGATATCATTGTCGCTATACTCTCCATACATCTCATCTCTTTGAAAAAGACCAGATTTTTCATCTAAAAAGAGGACATCTCCACTTTGAAACACTTCAAATTGATACTCGATTTTATTTACCCAAAACTCATAGACCAAGCCTGTGCTTTGAATGTTGTGCTTTTCCCTATCGATACTTTTATATAGAGGCATGATAGATGTGATGTCACTATGGGTTTTAAGTGCTTTTGGTAAACTAGCCGCAACATCACCTAATCCACCACTTTTTGCATATGGAAAAATTTCACTAGAAACGAATAATATCTTCATAGTACCTCTTTTAATTTTTTTGCTGCAACTTCTGGAGAAACTGGATTTATTCTCATCTCAGATGCTAGTTCAAATCCTGCAATCATATAGATGCGGGGAATGATTTGGATATAGAAAGTGTAGGACTCAACTGCGGTTAGGGGATTTTTAAAAATCATATTATAATGAAAATCTCCCAGAGTTGCGTAGAGTTTTTTATGGACATTTTTGAGTATTTGTGCTAACTCATGAATTTTTACTTGGGTTAACTCACTCATCGTACCTATTTGTTCTTTTGGTGCAATAATAACTTCAAAAGGGTAGAGTGAAGCAAAAGGAGCAAATGCAACAAATGAATTGTTTTCATATATCACTCGCTCTCCAATTCTAAGCTCTTCATTGATGATGTCTTGTAGCAGTGTTCTGTTATGAATTTCATAATAGTCCTTAGCCCTTTGAAGTTCATTTTTTACCTCACTTGGTACAAACCCAGTCGCAATGATTTGTGAATGAGGATGTCTGAGTGTTGCTCCAGCTCGTGAGCCATGGTTTTTAAAAACTTGGATATATTTTAGTCTACTATCTTGACTCAAGTCTTCAACTCTATGGTTGATGGTTTTAAGATATGCTTCCCAATTTTCAAGAGTATATCTATCTGCTGTTTTATCATGGGAGGGTGTTTCGATGATGACTTCATGAGCTCCAAAAGCACTTTTTGAGGTAAAAAACCCTTCTCGTTTAGAGCTGTTTTCTTCGTGGATGTCAAGGGCATTATAAAGATTTGGAACAACTCTAGTTATCCAATCTCCATTTTTATCTTTTATTGAATATATCTCATTTGGAGTGGCATCTTCATTTCCCACTTCAAAAGGACACTCATCAATATCATAATGGTCAGTTGGTGTGTGAAACTGTGTAGGTCTGTGCAATCTTTTAGGTGAGATGATAACATCGGTATCTCTAAGTTTACAATATCGTATCGTTGACATTAGCTTACCTCTACTTGACCGATGATATTTGTTTTTGCTGTTAAATCAAATACAAATCCTATACTCAGTCCTTGTGTTGTCAAATCAAATCCCGCTTCACTTTGACTCAAAGTATCAAGACGGCTGATAAATATATCTGCTTTTTTATCAACTGTGTAAGTGATAGTTTTTCCTGTATATTCGTCATGTAACTTAATTTTATCACAATCTTTAAACTCTAAATCTTCATCAAAACTCTGACTGTTTATCGTGACATCTTTAAGGTTTGCAAAGTGTAAATTATGCTCTTGAAGATATTTATACCCTTCTATATCACTTTCAAGTGAGATTGAAAATTTGATTTTCTCATCTTCTACTTGAAATGATTTATCCAAAATTGTACGATGGTGTTTCTTCTCAACAAATATTCCACCTTCTCTTTGAAAATGAATTTGTTCATTTTCACTTTTTAATATTTCAAATGGTTGGTTTGCAAAGTCGCCATATTCGGTAAAGGTACTTCTTGTAAAGCTATCAAGTGTAACTTTATCATCTGTGATATGGTCGATAAAACTATTTTTAGTGTGCCAGTCATGTTTTAAAAATTTCTGGTACTCTGTAAAATCTTCATCGCCACCACCATGGATAGTTGCTATCGCATCTTCAGCAATTTCTTCTTCTATTTCTGTAGGTTTAACTGAAGGTTTAAAATCAAGAATTTTCTCATGGTATGCTTCATAATAACGACTCATAGTGTTTTGAAGATTGAAACTTCTATCTCTGATATCAAACTCAATAAGTTGTCCACCAAGCTTAGAGTCAAAAAGTGTGATGAGGTTTTTTGTGACACATTTTACTTCATCAAAACCGTCACAATTTATATCTTTTACTAAAGTTTCTCTAGTTTCTCCATACTTGATATTTTCACAATCGATGATAAATCGATAGGCATTATCCCTTAAATTTGGAAGATAAGTACCACCGAACACACCATGCCATAAGACATCATTGGTTTGTGCTTTGTAAAGACTTTCAAGGTAGTTTTTATCGTCAATTCTATCGTTTGAAAGGTCTGTATATCTTTTATGGATTTTGTTTGCTTCATAGTATTTCACCAAAAAGTTTTTCCAGACACTTCCTTTTAAAAACTTCTCAATTGTCTGCTCGTCAAATGTATCTCCACATCCAGCTTGCATCTTATTTAAAATGTTTGCATCTTTCCCATTAAGTGACCATGACCCCATCTCTACATATGAAGTGATTGGAAGATATGCCAAAGAGATTGGTTTTGTAATTTCCAAATACTCCTTATAAAGCATAGGTTTTATAGCCTTATTTTCCAAAGATTTTTCAATAAACTCTTTGAGCCAGCCTTTCTCATAAACCCACTCATAAGTGTCAGGCCAAATCCCAAACTTTTCGCCATCATCAAAGATAACTCCAGCACTCACACCATCTTCTGCGATACTCTCCAAATACTCACAAACTACATCAGGTTTTGCAAATGGCATGGTGTAACGAAGCTCTTTATTGATTGGAAAGATTTTTAGCTGTACTCCCTCATCTTCTGTGATGAAATAGCCATTAAGCTTATCTTTGTCAAATCCGCTACTGATAAAGTGATAATCATCAACAACGACATATTCAACGCCACATGCTGCAACATCTTTGATGATAACAC
>JAOZKZ010000333.1 GCA_029935075.1 Campylobacterales bacterium | reverse complement strand
CCTCTTTTTTCTTTTTAAAGTAGAGGGACAACATGATGATAAAATAGATAAAAAGTCCAAGAGAGAGTATCAAAAATGTAGAGGTATTCACTATCGTGGTGCTTAGTGCTGTGATAAATACTCCCAATAAGAAATAGTTTAGATTTGGATTGTATATCATCCTACTCCCTCATTTTTTTATCCATCACCCTTTTGACATCATGGTAAATTTTACCACTCTCATCTGCTAACATGAGATGCTCTTTATCTAACTCTGAGACATTTTTAAGTCCCATTACGGCTATAATCATTTTAACATTTTTTAGTAAATTTGAATGATAATTCTCCACCATTTGAGCATATTTATGGATGATGTACGCTTTTCGTTTCTTTTTATCTTGTGTAGCAAGTCCTACTGGGCATTGATGTTTTCCAGCTCCTGAACAGACTCTTGCACGAATACAACCAGCACTCATCATAAAACCCCGACCGATGGAAATCATATCTGCACCTAACGCTAAAATGATGACAACATTGTCAGGAGTAAGCACTTTCCCACTGGCTATGAGTTTTATCTCATCTCTTATGCCATGTTCTTTTAGTATCTCATCTACCAAACAGATAGCATCTTTGATATTTAAACCCACTCGCTCCATAAGCTCTATCGGAGCTGTTGCACTTCCACCCTCTCCTCCATCAATGGTTATAAAATCAGGGATATTTCTCTTTGCTTCTAATCTACTTTTTAACTCTTTTGCAATTTCATCAAAACCATCTTTGTCAGAAATCACTATCTTAAAACCAACTGGCTTGGATGAGAGTTTTTGAAGTTTTTCTATAAAATCAAAAAGCTCTTCTACTGTGTTTGCATGTGGGAAACGATTTGGAGAAAAGAGATCTTTATAGGCTTCTACCCCACGATAATAAGCGATAGCAGGTGTGACTTTGTTTTTAGTCAATTTTCCACCTGTTTGTTTTGCACCTTGAGCTATCTTTATCTCCGTCATCTTACAAAATGCCATCACTTTTTGATATCTTGTATCATCAAAGTTTCCTTCACTATCACGCACACCGTAAAGCCCTGAACCAATTTGCAAAATAGTATCTGGCAAATCATCAGGTACATTTTTTGGAAACTTATTAAAATCTGCATACCAATCAATTCTATAAAAACAAAATTTATTTCTATCAAAACTATAAGTATCTCGATGCCCTTTGGGAATTGCTATCTTTTTTAAAATCCTAATGGCAAAAGAGGTGTTAAAAATTGTTCGCAATATTTTAAAAAGTTTTATCTGATTTGCGT